>ONRC01000054.1 GCA_900320085.1 uncultured Eubacteriales bacterium | reverse complement strand
CAATTTAAGCATTATCCGCTATTGCGGGTCCAGGGGGATCATCCCCCTGGTGCAGGTGCACGAGGGCCGCATAGGCCCTCGCCTCGTCGTGACTTAAAGTGCCCTTTCAATAAAGAATCAAAGGAGACCATCCAAATGAAAAAGCACATCGTATGCTTTGGCGATTCCAACACCCACGGTTACTGCGCGGACCCATCTGACTGCGCGGACGGGGGCAACCGGTTCAACGAGGAAGAGCGCTGGACGTGTCTTTTGCAAAAGGCGCTGGGGGAGGATTACCTGGTGCTGGAGGAAGGCCTGGGCGGGCGCACCACCGTTTTTGCCGACCCGCTGCACGAGGGCATGGACGCGGTGAGCGTGGCGTATCCCCTCCTGATGAGCCACGAGCCTATCGACCTGCTGATCATCATGCTGGGCACCAACGACACCAAGGAGCGCTTCTGCGCCAACGCCGCCGCCATCGCCGCGGGCATGGAGCGGCTGATCAAAAAATGCAAGGACACGGAATGCTGGGGAACCCACGGGCCAAACATCCTGGTGGTCTGCCCCCCGCCCCTGGGCGACGGGTTCCACGACGAGGTGATGGGGCCGGGCTGCGTGGCAAAGTCCAAGGCGCTTGCTCCCTATATGCGGGCGGTGGCGGAGCGAAACGGCGTCCATTTCCTGGACGCGAAGGACTGCGAATTCAACCCCGTGGACTTTACCCATCTGACGAAAAAGGGCCATGCCCAGCTGGCGGAGCTTTTGGCCGGGCTGGTGCCCGGATGGACGGTATAAAACGATTACTGTAGATAGAGGGGGAATCAGAATGCAGTACAGGAGATTGGGAAAAACAAACCTGATGGTGAGTGAAGTGGGCTTTGGGGGCGAATGGCTGGAGCGCCATCCGGAAAGCGATTCCGTTGCGCTGCTCAAGTACGCCCACAGCCTGGGCATCAATATCATCGACTGCTGGATGCCCGACCCCAAATCCCGGGATATTATCGGAAAGGCCATTGCCGAGGACCGGGCGGGCTGGTATGTGCAGGGCCACGTGGGCTCCACCTACCAGAATGGCCAGTACACCCGCACCCGGGACGTGGAGCAGTGCCGCATCGCCTTTGAAGATTTGCTGGCCCGGCTGCAAACGGACTATGTGGATTTGGGCATGATCCATTACGTGGATCTGGAAAGCGACTGGGAGCTGGTCAGCCATCCGGGGCCTTACCAGGATTATGTGATGGCGCTGAAAGCCCAGGGCAAGATCCGCCACGTGGGCCTGTCCACCCATAACCCCATCATTGCGAAGAAAGCCGCGGAAAGCGGCCTGGTGGAAATGATCCTGTTCAGCGTCAACCCCGCCTTTGACCTGATGCCGCCCACGGATAACCTGGACAATTACTTCGCGGACACCTATGCCGACGGGCTCAACGGCGTCGATCCTGTCCGCGTGGAAATGTACAAGGTCTGCGAGCAGAACGACGTGGGCATCACCTGCATGAAGCCCTTCGCGGGCGGGCGACTGTTCGATGAAAAGCGTTCTCCCTTCGGCGTGGCGCTGACCCCCGTGCAGTGCGTGCATTACTGCCTCACCAAGCCCGCCGTCGCTTCCGTCCTGTGCGGCTATGACACAGCGGAGCAGGTGGACGCGGCGGTGGCTTACGAAACGGCGGGCGACGCGGAAAAGGACTATGCCAGCGTGCTGGCCAGCGCGCCCCAGCATACCTTCGCGGGCGGCGAATGCACCTACTGCGGCCACTGCAAGCCCTGCCCCGCAGACATCGACATCGCCATGGTCAATAAGCTCTACGACCTGGCCGCGATGCAGCCCCAGGTGCCCGCCTCCCTCAAGGAGCATTACCTGTCCCTGGAGCATCACGCCGACGAATGTATCGGCTGCCAGGGCTGCGAAAGCCGCTGCCCCTTCGGGGTCAAGGTAGCGGACAGGATGATCAAAACAGCGGAGCTGTTCCGGTAACGAAAAGCCATCTTGCGCTTGACACTTCCCGCCCGCGCGTGATACCATGAGCGTGAAGGACGGTGGCGCACCCATGCAGAATTCCTCCGGGCTTCCAAACACTGGGAAGCCCGTTTCTCTGGCCTTATTTGATTTTGACGGCACCCTGATACCGGGGGACAGCGTGGCCTATTATCTGCGCTTTGCCCGGAAAGAAGGCGCGGTATCGATGAGCGAGTTTCTCCGCGCGCTGTGGGCCGCGACGCTGTACGGTATGAAGCGCATGACCGACGCGGATTCCAAGAGCATCGGCCTGGCCTTCCGGAAGCGGCACGATGCAAAATATCTGGAAGAACTGGATAAAAAATTCGTCCATCAGGTGCTGCTGCCCAAGGTATACGCGGAGGGGAAAAAGCAGATTGCAAAGCATCGGCAGGAAGGAAAAATCCTGATACTGGTGAGCGCGTCCACGGAAAATTATATGCGGTTCGTGGCGGAAGCGCTGGGCTTTGACACGGTGCTGTGCACGCCCATCGAAGCCGACGGCACGATCCGGCGCAACTGCAAGGGCGAAAAAAAGGTGCAGCGCGTCAAAGACTGGCTGGCCGAAAACGCCTTGACCGCCGACCCTGCTTCCTCCTTCGCCTATGGCGACAGCAAGAGCGACCTGCCCATGCTGCGCTTCGTCGGCCATCCCGTGCAGGTAAACCCGAAGAAGGCGCTGCGTCAGCTGGCGCCGGAGATGGACGAGCTGAATTGGAAATAAACCGTAGGGGCGGATATCATCCGCCCGCCATCAAAATATGGATTCTTTGATACTCGAAAAAGGGAAACGGGCGGATGGTATCCGCCCCTACAGGTTCCCGAAGAAAGCTGGTACAACCATTGACTACCCTTTACAGCGTGATGAACACGCTTCTTCCTTTTGAATGTTTCGAGCTGGACTTTATGAAGCGGGGCCTGCTGGCGATCCTGCTTTTGACGCCGCTGCTGGCGCTGCTGGGCACCATGGCGGTGAACCGGCGCATGGCCTTTTTTTCAGACGCCCTGGGCCACAGCGCCTTGGCGGGGGTCGGCATCGGGATGCTGCTGGGCATCCAGAATCAGCTGATCAGCATGATCATCTTCGGCGTGCTGTGGGCGGTCATGATTTCCCGCATCAACCGCACCGGCGGCGCGTCGGCGGACACCATCATCAGCGTGTTTTCCTCCACGGGCATCGCGGCGGGCTTGCTGATCCTGTCCCGAAACGGCAGCTTTGCCAAGTATTCCGCCCTGCTGGCGGGAGACATCGTGTCGGTTCCCGAAGGGGATTTGCTGTGGCTGCTGCTGGCGCTGCCACTGGGGGTGGCCGCCTGGGCGCTTTTGTATAACCGCCTGCTGCTCACCGCCGTGAACCCCGCCCTGGCCCAGAGCCGGGGGGTCAGCACCAAATGGGTGGAATACGCCTTTGTGTCCCTGGTGGCCGTGGTGGTCATGCTGTCCATCCGCTGGGTGGGCGTGCTGCTGATCAACGCGCTGCTGATCCTCCCCGCCGCCGCGGCCCGCAACATTTCCCGCACCGCCGCCCAGCACGCCCTGTTCAGCGTGCTCATCGGCCTGTTCTGCGGCGTGGCCGGGCTGGTGGCGTCCTACTATCTGGAAAATACCGGCGCGGGCGCGGCCATCGTGCTGTGCGCCGCCGCGTGCTACGCAGTGACCTTGCCGCTGAGGGCGAAAGTACGATAAGTTAGAGTACAGTGTACAGAGTACAGAGGATTATGCCTGCAAACGAATACCGCATTTGACTGCATATTTATCTGCACACTGTACTCTGCACTCTGTACACTCATTCTATCCTGTCCCTTTTCCCCATTTATATTAATGCTCATCATCACCAAAGGAGGCTTCTCATGATTCACGTCAATCCGCTGCTGAAAGACCAGCCCGCCGGGCCGAAATTCATCACCATGGGAGAAATCATGCTGCGGCTGACCCCGCCCAACTACGAAAAAATCCGCATGACCAATTCCTTCGACGCCTCCTACGGCGGCAGCGAGGCCAACATCGCCCTGGCCCTGGCCAGCCTGGGTGTGGACAGCACCTTCTTTTCCGTGGTGCCGGACAATTCCCTGGGCAAAAGCGCCATCCGCGCCCTGCGCTCCAGCGACGTGCACTGCACGCCGGTGATCCTCACCACACCCGAGCAGACGCCCACCCACCGCCTGGGCACCTATTACCTGGAAACGGGCTTCGGCATCCGGCCCAGCAAGGTGATTTACGACCGCAAGCATTCCGCCCTGACGGAATACGACTTTTCTGGCTACGACCTGAAAGCGCTGCTCCAAGATTTTGATTGGCTCCACCTCTCCGGCATCACTCCGGCCCTAGGCCCCAACTGCGCCCAGCTGATCCTGGACATGCTGAAAACCGCCAAGGAGCTGGGCCTCACCGTGTCCTTCGACGGCAACTTCCGCTCCACCCTGTGGACCTGGGAGGAGGCCCGGGACTACTGCACGGAGTGCCTGCCCTATGTGGACGTGCTGCTGGGCATCGAGCCTTATCACGTCTGGAAGGACGACAGTGACCACGGCAAGGGCGACGTGAAGGACGGTGTGCCGCTCCAGCCCGCCTACGAGCAGCAGGACGAGGTGTTCCAAGCCTTCGTGGAAAAATGGCCGAACTTAAAATGCATCGCCCGCCACGTGCGCTACGCCCACTCCGGCTCCGAAAACAGCCTGAAGGCCTTCATGTGGTACGAGGGCCACACCTTTGAAAGCAAGCTGTTCACCTTCACCATCCTGGACCGCGTGGGCGGCGGCGACGCCTTCGCCAGCGGCCTCATCTACGCTATGATGAACGACTACAAGCCCATGGATATGCTGAACTTCGCCGTGGCCTCCTCCGTCATCAAGCACACCATCCACGGCGACGCCAACATCACCGACGATGTGAACACCATCCGGAACCTCATGAACATGAACTATGACATCAAGCGTTAACATGGTCAACGCCGCAAAGGATGGGACCGACCCGTGCTGAGCAAAACGCATCTGACGGTTGGGGTCGCCGCAGCGCTGGCCGTAAGCCCGTGCCGGACAGCGGGCGAGCTGTTCGCGGCGGTCATCGGCGGCGCGCTGGGCGGGGTGCTGTGCGACGTGGAATGTAAGGACCTGCCCGGCAGAAAGGACGTCTTTGCCGGGCGTCTTGGCGCGGGGGCGCTGACGGTGCTGCTGCTGGCGGCGGACAGCATCATGAAGGCAGGCTTGTGGGCGAGCATCCGCACCCAGCCCCTTTCCTCTGTGATCGTCGGCACCCTGATCGTGATTCTTGCGGCCAGCCTGGGCCACATGTCGGCCCACCGCACGCTGACCCATTCGCTGCTGTATGTGGGGCTGCTGGGGCTGGGCTGCGGGTTGATTTCGCCGCTGCTGACGCTGCCTGTCCTGGCAGGCGGGTTGTCTCATTTATTGCTTGATACGCTCAATAAAAAGCCGGTGCCCTGGCTGTATCCGCTCGTCAAAAAAGGCTTCTGCCTCCGCCTCTGCCGCGCGGACAAGGCGGCCAACGCCGCGTTTCTCTGGCTGGGTCTCGCCGCCAGCGCCGCGCTGATTGCCTGGAAAATCAAAATGATTCCATAATAAAACAGGGGAGGAACTTGGTTCCTTCCCTGTTTGTTTTGCTGTGCTTCAGATTTTTCCGGAAATGACCCGGATGAAAAATCCGTCGCTTTGGAAAACAGGAGCCAGGGTGCTTTGCGCCATCAGCTCGTTGAATGCGTCCAGGGGAATCACGGTGCTCAGGATGGGGATGGCGAGGAAGATCACATACAGGATCAATCCGCCCCGCAGCAGCCCGAATGCGCCGCCCGCCAGCCAGTCCAGATGCTTGAGCAGCGGCAGCTTGAACACCGCGTCGATCAGCCCCGTCAGCACCGACAGCACCATGTACGCGACGGCGTACACCGCGATGAAGCACAGGATGTTCACCGCCACGCCCACCACCGTGTTGGACACGTAATCGTTGACTGTGGTCAGGCCCGCGTTTTCAAACACCTTGCCCTTCAAATTGCTGCTGAGGATGTTGGCGATGGGTTCGGGCAGCGAAACACTGCTCAAAATCTGGTCGATCCTGTCCACGGGCAATTGATCCACCGGCAGGGAGGCCAGGTTGTAATCGCCCACCCGGGCAACGGCGTCGGTATAGGTCGCCAGGGTGGAGGACACGCCCTCGTTTCCGCTGATCAGCGCGGACAGGCGCGGCCCGAACATAAACGCCAGCACCACGGAAACCAGGCAGCAAGCCACGGACAAAAGCGTGTGCACAAAGCCCCTGTACAGGCCATACAC
The DNA here is from genome assembly GCA_900320085.1 of uncultured Eubacteriales bacterium. Lineage (GTDB taxonomy): Bacteria > Bacillota > Clostridia > Christensenellales > Aristaeellaceae > RUG563. The sequence goes on along the minus strand of ONRC01000054.1, from coordinate 11,583 downwards.
CAGGCTGGCCCCCAGAATCACGATGATCGCAATGTCGATGATATTGGTCATAGATATTCCTTTCTGAATGCTAACAGTCATGTTCTCAAGGAGAATTATCAAACATAACAAAAGGGAACGCTGGGGGCTGCGCGCCCCCAGACCTGCGCCAGGGCGGTGACCGCCCTGGACCCCCAACAGGCGATATTACGTTGTTGGGATTAGCAGTCAAGTTCCGCCTGCCGCGCTGGGGTTACGAAAAGATTGAGGGCTTCTGGCCCAAGAAAGCCCGGGAACATCCGCAGGGGAAAGTGAACTTTCCCCTGCGGATGATTCCCTGGCTTTCCCGGATGCTTTGCATCCGGGTTGGCGGCTATGCCGCCGGGCCAGAAGCACCACGGCACCAATCCACTCTTCCGCGTTTCTCCCCGCCTCTGCGGGAACCAAGCTATTTTTCCAATTCAAGCAGTATCCGCTATTGCGGGTCCAGGGGGATTATCCCCCTGGTGCAGGGGTACGGGGGCCGCATAGGCCCCTGCTCCGTCGTTGCCCTTCACAACACGACTGTTATCAGTGTGAAATGTGGATTTTTATATAGATGAATCAATACACAAGAGCCTATCCATTGATGAATAAAAAACTCCACACTTCACTCTCCGCACTCCAAAACTTTTTCAATCGTCCCCCATTTTCAGCACGGCCATGAAGGCTTCGCCGGGCAATTCGACGGTGCCGAACTGGCGCATGCGCTTCTTGCCTTCCTTCTGCTTTTCCAGCAGCTTCTTCTTGCGGGTAATATCGCCGCCGTAGCACTTGGCCAGCACGTCCTTGCGGACGGCCTTCACGGTTTCCCGGGCGATGATCTTGCCGCCGATGGCTGCCTGGATGGGAATTTCAAACTGCTGGCGCGGAATGACGTCCTTCAGCTTTTCCGCGATCGTGCGGCCCCGGCCGTAGGCCTTGTCCTTATGCACGATCATGGTGAAGGCGTCGCAGATTTCGCCGTTGAGCAAAATATCCATCTTCACCAGATCACTCTTCTGGTAACCGGTGATTTCGTAGTCATAGCTGGCATAGCCCTTGGAGCGGCTCTTGAGCTGATCAAAGAAATCAAAAATCATTTCATTCAGCGGCACGTCGTAGAGCAGCTTCACCCGTTTGCCCTCGTACTGCATGTCGATGAAGGTGCCCCGCTTGTCCTGGCACAGCTGCATCAGGGTGCCGGCGAAGTCCTGGGGCGTGTAAATGGTGGCGCGGCAGTAGGGTTCCCGCATTTCCAGGATTTCATTGACCGGCGGCAGGTTGGTGGGGTTGTCGATGCGCATTTCGGTGCCGTCGGTTTTGACGATCTCATAAATCACGGAAGGCGCGGTGGTGACCAGGTCCAGGTCGAATTCCCGTTCCAGGCGCTCCTGGATGATTTCCATGTGCAAAAGGCCCAGGAACCCGCACCGGAACCCATACCCCAGGGCTACGCTGGTTTCGGGTTCAAAAGACAGGGACGCATCGTTCATCCGCAGCTTTTCCAGCGCGTCCTTTAAGTTGTCGTAGTCCGCGCCGTCGGCGGGATAGATGCCGCAGAACACCACGGGCTGCACTTCCTTGTAGCCGGGCAGCGGTTCGGCGGCGGGCTCCAGGGCGTTGGTGATGGTGTCGCCCACGCGGGTGTCCCGCACGTCCTTGATGGAGGCGGCGATGTAGCCCACGTCGCCGGGCAGCAGCGCGTCACAGGAGGTATAGGAGGGCGCGAAGGTGCCCACCTCCACCACGTCAAATTCCGCGCCGGTCTGCATCATGCGCATCCGCATGCCGGGGAACGCCTTCCCCTCCATTACGCGGACGAAGCAGATGGCCCCCCGGTAATTATCGTACACCGCATCGAATACCAGGGCCTTGAGCGGCTTGGTTTCGTCCCCTTCGGGAGCGGGGATTTTGTTGACCACGGCCTCCAGCACGTCTTCGATGCCGATGCCCATCTTGGCGGAAATCAGCGGCGCGTCCTGGGCGTCCAGGCCAATTTCTTCCTCGATCTCGTTCTTGGTTTCCTCAGGCTGGGCGGAGGGCAGGTCGATCTTGTTGATCACCGGCACGGTTTCCAGATCGTGCTCCAGGGCCATATACACGTTGGCCAGGGTCTGCGCTTCCACGCCCTGGGTGGCGTCCACCACCAGCAGCGCCCCTTCGCAGGCGGCCAGGGCCCGGCTGACCTCATAAGAAAAGTCCACGTGGCCGGGGGTGTCGATCAGGTTCAGGGTATAGGTATCCCCGTCCTTGGCCTTGTAGCGCATCCGCACGGCCTTGGATTTGATGGTAATGCCCCGCTCCCGCTCCAATTCCATGGAGTCCAGAATCTGATCCACCATCTGGCGCTGCTCGAACACCCCGGTCTTTTCCAGGATGCGGTCGGCTAACGTGGATTTGCCATGGTCAATGTGGGCGATAATACAAAAATTCCGAATACGGTTCAACCGGTCGTTGGCCACAGGCAGAACCTCCTTGCTGTACAATACTCGCCGCTATACCCTGCGGGATTTGGCGAAAGACGCCGCGGCTTTCCTTGGCGTTCATCCTATTATATCGGATTTACCCGGAAAACGCAATGGAAAAAGAAAGCGCTGACAAGATCAGCACGGATCAAATAAAGAGCACTTTACATCCCAATGGAGCGAGAGCCTATGCTGCGGAAACTCAGAACCATAGCGCAGGTTCAGGGGTGCGCAGCCCCCGGTGTCTCTTTCCCGCCGGTTTTTAATTTCATCCTTGAGAACAAGGCTGCTAAGAATAGAAGAGGAGCAGTATGAACCGGCAATGAAAAAGCCCGCCTTTGAAGCCGTTTGCTCAAGGCGGGCTTTTTGATTCCGTTATTTTGACGGCAGGATTTTCAGCGCCAGATACTTGCCCCACGCCAGCACCTCGCGGGTATGATTTTTGATCCAGAAGCCGATCTCCGGGCGGCAGGGGCTGCCGATGCCGTCGGCGTCCAGGCCTGCGTCCCGGGCCAGCGCGAGGGCGCGGGGCAGGTGATAATCGCTGGTGATGACGGTGACGCGCTTTACATCGTCAGGCAGGAGGCGCTTGGCGTATTCCAGATTCTGCCGGGTGTTCATGGATTCGCATTCCGCGATCACGTCGGCCTCGGGGATACCCTGGGCGATCAGCCAGTCCCGCATCACCTTTCCTTCCGGAGCGGGCTCTCCCTCGCCCTGACCGCCGCTGGCAATCATCAAGCGGGGATGGGCCCGGTAGGTATCCAACGCGGCCCGCAGGCGCAGCTCCAGCTGGGGGCTCAGATTCCCGGTGGGATAGACCTGGCAGCCCAGCACGATCACCGCGCCGCTGTCCGCGCGGACCGGCGGCGGATTCACCTCCGCCCAGCTCAGCGCGCCAAGTGCCGCGCCAAAGAGCAGCACGCCCAGCAGCGCCAGAATCAGGATCAGATGCATAAGCCGTCTCCAGAATGAATGCTTCTTCATGGAATGTTTCATTTACCGCTTTCTTTTTCCGGTCTGGCCGGGCAGCTTCCGCTGCGGACGGTCGGCCGCTTCCAGCTCCTCGTTTTCTTCCCGGACGGAGGAAGGAATATATCCCAGCATATGATGCCGGGTAAAGCTGTATTCCTGGCTGCCCGCGATCAGGATATGATCGTAGAGCCGGATGCCGACGCCGTTCAGTACGCTTTCGATGGCAAGGGTGATGTCCACGTCCTCCTGAGAGGGCTGGGCGGAACCGCTGGGATGGTTGTGAGAAATCACCGCACAGGCGGCGCGGTTTTGCAGCAGCTCCTCCAGCACTTGCCTGGGCAGCGCGTTCACCTCCGTGGGCGTGCCCCGGGCGATGCGCTTGGCGGCCAGCAGACGCAGATCGGCGTCCAGGCTCAGCACATAAAACTCCTCGTGGCCGATGCCCAGATACAGCGTGCGGCAGTAGGCGGCCAGGTCGGCATAGCTGCCCAGGCGAACGCGGGGCAGCAGTTTTTTCTGCTGGTATTCCCGCAGCAGCGGCAGCATCATGCTCAGCAGCGTGGCGGCCTGGGGTCCGATGCCCTCCACCGCCTGCAACTCCTTCTGATCCGCTTCCAGTACCCCGGTCAGGGAGCCGAAGCGGTCGATCAGCCGGTGCGCCTGGGGATTGGTATTGACCCGGGGGATGGCGAAGGTGAGCAGCAGCTCCAGGATTTCATGCTCAGCAAACCCGGCGAACCCGTTTTCGGCGTACCGCTTCCGCAGCCGTTCCCGATGCCCCGCGTGCTCCATATTCCTTTCCCCCTTCCGTCGGCTTCATTCTATCATGAACAGCCCGAAAAATCAAGCGCCAGGCCGTTTTCACGCTTGACGAAAGCAAGAAAATACGATAAAATTGAAATCTCTTTGCTTCCTGTTTTTGACCGGCCATGGAGGAGCAACATGCGTTATATCACCGTCGAGGGACTGGACAAACAATTTATCGTGCGCAAGAAACGGGAAAAAGGCGTCCTGCGGGAAAAGAGCGTCATTCACGCTTTGCAGGACGTGTCCTTTGCCGTAGAGCAGGGCGAGCTGGTGGGCTACATCGGGCCCAACGGCGCGGGCAAATCCACCACGGTGAAAATCCTGAGCGGCATCCTGACCCCGGATGGAGGAATGGTGGATATCGGCGGCCGCGTGCCCTGGAAGGAGCGGAAGGAGCACGTGCGCCACATAGGCGTGGTATTTGGCCAGCGCAGCCAGCTATGGTGGGACGTGCCGATCCTGGACAGCTATTCGCTGCTCAAGGACATTTACCGCGTCCCGGAAAACGAGTACCAGCGGCGGCTGACGCAGCTGACCGACGCCCTGCAATTGGGCGATTTTCTGCGCACGCCCCTGCGGCTGCTAAGCCTGGGCCAGCGGATGCGGGCGGAGCTGTGCGGGTCGCTTTTGCACGGGCCGGAGCTGCTGTTTCTGGACGAGCCCACCATCGGTCTGGACGCGGTGAGCAAGCTGGCCCTGCGGGATTTCCTGAAAGAGGAAAATGCCCGCAACGGCACCACCATCCTGCTCACCACCCACGACATGGAAGACATCGCCGCCCTCTGTCCCCGGGTGATGGTGCTGGGCCATGGAAAGAAGCTGTACGACGGCGCGCTGCCCGAGCTGCTTTCCCGCTACGATACCCAGCGGATATTGACCGTGCGCTATGAGGATGGAGCCGCGCTGCCCGAACTGCCGGATTCCTGCGCGGTCACAAGAGAAGCGGAAGAAATCAAAATCATCTATGCCCCTGATACGATGCCTACCGCGCACTTGATTTCTCTCCTGCAATCAGCGGGAACCATTCGGGAATTAACCGCCCAGCCGCAGAATATCGACCACCTGATCGCCGCCATGTACCGGGAGATGGACTTGTAGGATGATCATTCAAGGGCGCTTTAAATCAGTAACAAAACGGGGCAGGGGCCTATTCGGCCCCCGTACCCCCGAACCAGGAGATTTCATCTCCTGGACCTCAATAGCGGATGTAGCTTGATTTGGTAAATCGAGTTGGTTCCCGCTGTTGCTTGAAGGAACGCGTAAGCCTGGCTTCAGGCTGTGTGCATCTGGCCCGGCGGCTGAAAGCCGCCTGCCCGGATGCAAAGCATCCGGGGAAAGCCAGGGAATAATCCCCAGGGAAAAGCGAGCTTTTCCCCTGGGATTTTCCCGGCTTTCCTTGGGCCAGAAGCCCTCTATCTTTCGTAAACCCCAGCGTAACAGGCGAGGATTGTTTTCTTTCCCCGACTTGTCTGTTCGCCTAAATGGGTCCAGGGGGCGAAGTCCCCTGGTTGGGGTCTGGGGCGAACAGCCCCAGCATTCCCTTTTGTGACTTAATGTACCAAATTAAATACAACGTATATTTGTGGTGATATATGAAAGCATATCTTTCCGTATTCCGGATGCGCTGGCGGATGGAGCTGCAATACCGCGGCGCGGTGGTGGGCGGCATCATTTGCCAGGTATTTTTCGGACTGATCCTGATCGCGCTGTACCGGGCGCTGTACCAGACCAGGCCCCAGGCCATGCCCATTGAATCGGTGACCACCTACGTATGGCTCCAGCAGGCGTTTTTCCGGATGCTGCTGGCCAGCGACGGCGACCTGCTGGACAAGATCCGCACCGGCTCCATCGCCTATGACCTGTGCCGCCCGCTGCAATTGTATGGGTATTACTATGTGCGCATCATGGCGCAAAAGCTGGTGGGCAGCCTGATGCGGGCCACGCCGATGCTGGTGTTCGCGTCGCTTCTGCCGAAGGGCTGGGGCATTCAAGCGCCTGTTTCACTGGCGGCTTTCCTGGTGGCTTTAATGGGGCTGCTGCTGGGGCTTTTGTGCGTGTGTGCGCTGGAAAACATCACCATGGCCTTCACCATGCGCACCCTGGATTCCCGGGGCGTGCAGGCCATGCTGAACCTGCTGATGATGACCCTGTCCGGCAACATCCTGCCCCTGACCCTGTTCCCCGATTCCTGGCAGAAGGTGATCACTCTGCTCCCCTACGCCCAATTGCTGGACGCGCCCATCCGCCTGTACAGCGGCCAATGGCCGCTGACGGAAGCGCCCCGCGTACTGCTGACGCAATGCGTCTGGACGCTGCTGCTGATCGGCCTAGGCCTGCTGCTATGGCGGCAGAACCAGAAGCGGCTGATCATTCAGGGAGGCTGACATGGACACGATCAAATTATATTTCCGCTCCATGGGCATGCTGCTCAAAAGCCAGCTGCAATATCCCGCCTCCTTCTTCATGCAGACCCTGGCCCAGCTGGTGATGGAGGGCGGGGAGATGCTGGCGGTGATCCTGATCGTGGATCGGTTCGGTCAGCTGGGCCATTGGATGCCGGGGGATCTGTTCTTCTTTTTCGGTATGATGTCCGTCACCTTTTATATGACGGAGATTTTCGGGCGCGGCGTGACGGGCAACTTCCCTTCCCTGGTGCGCACGGGCCAGTTGGACACCCTGCTGCTGCGGCCCCGGGGCGTGCTGACCCAGGTGCTGTGCAGCGCCATCGACCCCCGGCGCATTACCTGCATTGCCGTGGGCGTAACGGCGCTGATCATCGGCAGCAATATGTCCCAGGTGCAGTGGACGGTGCTGAAAGCGCTGGCGCTGGCGGAATCCATCCTGCTGGGGATGCTGCTGGTGCTGGGGCTGTTTCTGATCGAAGCGGTGTTCTGCATTCATTCGGTGAAGTCGGTGGAGCTGGTGAACGCCATCACCTACGGCGGGCGCAGCGCCTGCCAGTACCCCATCGACATTTTTCCCCGGCCCCTGCGCGTGCTGTTCACCGTCATCGCGCCCTTCGCCCTGACCCTGCACGTGCCCGCCGCTTACATCCTGAGCAAGCCCCTGTACGGCTGGCCGGACTGGACGGCGTTTGTTACACCCCTGGCTGGGGCCGTGCTGTTTGGCATCATGTATCTGGTGTTTCAGAAAGCCATGCAGTTTTATCGTTCGACGGGAAGCTGAGGATCAGAGAGCAGAGAACAGCGTTCAGAGTTCAGATATATCTTGCATATACAAGAGCAGTTTCGTGTCTTGGCTCACAAAACAATCTGTACTCTGCACTCTGTACTCTGTTCACCATCTCCACTCAATACTTGAAAGGAGGTTGAGCGTATGCCCTCCATCGTTACCCAGGCCATCGTGCTGCGTCACGCGGACTACCGGGAGCACGACCGGATGCTGACCCTGCTGTCCCCCTCCATGGGGCGCATTGAGGCGGTCTGCCGTGGCTGCAAGCGGCCTCAAAGCCCGCTGCTGGCGGCCAGCGAATGGTTTGCCCTGGGGGAATATGTGCTGTACGCGGGCAAGGGGCGGATGAACGTGTCCTCCTGCAACGTGACCGAGAGCTTCTTCCCCCTGCGCACAGACTATGAGCGCTTGAAATACGCCACCTATATCCTGTCCGTGACCGAAGCCGCCGCCCAGCCGGGGGAAAAAGCTGTGGAGCTGTTCACGCTGCTGGCCCGGTCTTTGTCGCGCTTGGCGTATACGGAAAAGAATCCCCAGGCCGTGGCCGCCGCGTTCCTTTTGCATTTCTCCGCCATCAGCGGCTACCGGCCCCGGCTGTCCCACTGCGTCAACTGCGGCAGGCGCTTGGAGGACGAGGAAATCCGCCTGATGGACATTGAGGAAGGCGGTTTGCTCTGTGCGAACTGTCAAAGCAGTCTGCGGCCCGCCCGGCATATTACCCCCGCCCAGGTGCGCTGGATGCGGGACGTATTGCAGCGGGGCATCGACAAAACCGATCTGCCCGAGGCCGACGCCCCCGGCGCGGTGCTGGGCGAATACGTGGAAACGCGCATGGAAAAGCCCCTCCGGCATGAGGGGCTGTGGCTGACATAAAGGTTTAGAGTTGAGAGTTCAGATTTATCTTGTTTTCCTATAACAGAAATTGTTCCCTGATTCATGCTGATTATCTGAGTTCTTCACTCTTTTTTATGCTTGCTTCTTTTCGTTTTCAATCCTTTGGTTGGCTTCCTTGTTGAGCCTGAGCGCGACCGTGATATAGTACGTCAGCGCGATCAGCGTCAGCGCCACACCGGCCCACACCAGATAGAGATGAAGCGGGAAGCCCAGATGCTCTATAATCCATTCATGGAAGAAGCAGGACAGCAGCGAGCCCACCACCACGGTCTGAGCCAGCTTGCCGATCCATTCGGAATAGACCACGACCTTTTTGCTGTACAGGATCAGGCCGCCCACCACCATCGTGCCTTCCTTCAGCAGCAGCAGCACCGGCGCGGGCCAGGGAACGATGCCCTTCACCGTCAGCGACAGCATCACGCTCAGGGACATCAGCTTATCCGCCAGCGGGTCCATCAGCTTGCCGAAATCCGTGATCAGGCTGTATTTCCGGGCGATATAGCCGTCGGCCACGTCCGTCAGGCTGGCCACGGCAAACACTGCCAGCGCGGCGTAATAATGATCGGTCAGGATCAGATACCAATAAACCGGAATCAGCGCCAGACGAATCAGCGTCAGTATATTGGGCACGTTCCAGATGTTTTCTTTCTTGCCGGACACCGGGTTGTCAACTCCTAAAACCGCAATATTCCGGAAAAACGGCGCATGAAACACGCGGCGTTTTTCACCAGAGATGATTATAGCATCATCTGGTTTTTTTTTCAATGGGGCTGCTTGCCTGAAATCAGCGGAATCCTATCCTGCTGTTTTTATGGGAAAGCGCTCCATACCTCTTGACGCCCAGAAAAAAATGCGGTATCTTGAGGAAAAAAGAAGAAGGGATCGACACACATGCTGTTTATCGGGATTTGCGGTGCCAGCGGTTCTGGCAAGACCACCCTGGCCAACGAGCTCATGCGGGAGATGGGCGTGAAGGGCGTGCTCATCAACCAGGATGCCTATTACTTCGATCATCCGGATCTGACCTTTGAGGAAAAGACCCATCTGAACTATGACGAGCCGGGCATTTTCGACCACGATCTGCTGTACCATGACGTGTGCGAACTGATGGAGGGCCGCGCGGTGACCCGCAAAGCCTACGACTTTTCCCTGCACGCGCGGAAGGACACGGATGAAATGATCTTTCCCGCGCCCGTGCTGATCGTGGAGGGCATCCACGCCTTCTATGACTCCCGTTTGCGGGACAAGATGTTCCTGAAATTATATGTGAATGTGGAGCCGGACATTTGTCTGCTGCGCCGCATCCGCCGCGACATCAAGGAAAGAGGGCGCGAGATCGACAATATTTCGGACCAGTACCTGTCCACCGTCAAGCCGATGTATGACCGCTGGATCAAGAACTATATTCAGGACGCCGACGTGGTGGTGATGAAGGGTGGCATGAACACCCGCATCGTGCCCATCCTGGCGGGCTATCTGCAAAACACCCTGCAGGGCTGGGCCACCGAATAAAGGGGAAAAGCACGATGAAGGAGCTGAATATCCTCGGCGCGAACCGGTTCGAAGCATATTCCAAAACCCGCGCCGGGAGCCGGGCCGTGATCCTGCGGGGAGAAGATATCCTGCTGTCGCATGAAAAAACCACGGATGTATGGATGATTCCTGGCGGTGGCCAGGAGAAAGATGAAACCCCGGAGGCCTGCTGCGTCCGCGAAGCGGAAGAAGAAACGGGCTGTATTGTCCGCCCTATGGAACATTTCCTGACCTTGAACGAATACTACGAGGAATACCGGTATATCACCAATTACTTTTCCTGCGAAGTGGCAGGACAGGGCAGGCTCCATTTGACGGAAGCGGAAATGCGGCGCGGCTTAACGCCGGTCTGGCTGCCGCTCCAGGAAGCAATCGCCCTTTTCTCCCGGCATCAGGATTACGCCGACACCTTTGAAGAAAAGCGCGGAATTTATCTGCGTGAATATACTGCCCTGTGTGAATATTTGGAATGGCGGTAGTCCCGCGTTCCTTTCTGTCCAGCCATGACGAAGCATTTCGGCATGGCTGGTTTTGTGTAAAGAAAAACAGAATTCTTTTAAACCGGTTGACAAAAAACTGATGATGCGTTATACTTTTACTATACGGGAACAAATGTTCTTTTTAAGGAGTGACGATCATGCGTGGCGAATGTGTATATTTGCAGGTTATGGTACAGATGTATATGAAAGGCTGGGACAGCCGTAAGCTGGCCGAACAGTCCGGTATGCCTTACACATCCATGCGGAGAAAGCTGCGCGGGATGTCGCCGCTGCATCTGGAGGAAGCGCGGCGGATTCAGGAAGCCCTGAACTGCGGCATGTCGCTGGACGTGCTTTTCGCTCGCCGGGATGACGCCGCGTAAATGATCTTCTTGTGGAAAATCCACAAAATTTTGCGGTGCGTGTTTCAAACGCCCCTAAGTGGTGTATAATCCAGATGTCAAATGAATGACTGCGCGATGACGAGATAATGCACAGCCGAAGGAATGAATCGGCGAAACAAAGAGGGAGGAACAAGCATATGGATTGCAAAGTAAACGTGACGGGCGGCACCCTGCCCCAGGAAGAGATTCAGGCCTACATCCAGCGTGCCGAGCAGAAATACGGCACAAAGCCCCAGGGAATCGACATTAAGGTGGACGGCGAATATGTAGAGCTTTCTTATGACTATGGCAACGTTCCCTTCCATCGCATCCGCCGGATCACCGGGTATCTGGTGGGGACCCTGGATCGCTTCAATAACGCCAAGCGCGCTGAGGAACACGACCGCGTAAAGCACGCTGTTTAAATCGCATTCTTTTCCTGACCTGCCGCTGGAAACGGCAGGCTTTTTTATACCATTCATCTTCTAAAATAATAATAAGATGTATGCTGTAAAGGGTGAAGTAAGACTTCACTCAATACAGCATACATCTTGTTAAGAGTTTAGACGAGAAACAGTATGATACCCCTATTCAACAAAGTTCCCCTTTTCCAATAAAGGAAAAGGGGAACCCATTGTCAATTTGAAACAGGGGCGCCGTGATTTACCGAACGAAAGGGGCAGCTCTTACGAACTGTCCCTTTCATTCTATTGATCGGTTTCATACACATATTTCATTGTATGTTTCCGATCCTGACTGGATTAGAACTGGCCGTCGAAGTATTCGATGCCAACGATCTTGCCAGCGCGGTTGTAGTACACAGCCCATTCGCCCTGCACGGTCATGAAAGCGGTC
>ONRC01000055.1 GCA_900320085.1 uncultured Eubacteriales bacterium | reverse complement strand
ATCATATCCTCCACAATGTTCTGGAACAGAGAGCACTCAAAGATCATACGGTCCGAATTCCATTTTTGATAGCGTCCCAGCACGATGGATTGAAACATGTCGAACGGAACCCGGTTATTATAAATCTCATACTGCTCAAGGTCCTGATAGAACGCCCGGTTGTCCGTACCGATCTTCGTATAACAGATGATCTTTTTATCTCCTTCGGCATAGGTCTTTTCCTCGATCTGCGAACGCAGGTCCGGGTACGTTTCCAGAATTCTGTCATATTGACCGGCGTCAACATAAGCGCACCAGGAAAGCTCCACCGGAGAGTATTCGCCTTCCCGGACGGCGGTATATCCGGGATTCAGTTCAGACAGCTTCTGAACCAGGGTGCTCTTGCCGCTTCCCTGCAATCCTTCAACAAAATAATTCATGCCTGGATTCTCCTTGGCTGGAATAAGTATCCCTTACCACACAAACGGGATCACTTTGTATCTGACCCGCTTTTTGTATTCCGCATATCCTTCCAGCCCGCTTTCCAGCACCTGTTCTTCATTGCGGATGCGTTTGGCGATGATCGGGATATACGCCAGCATGATCACGAAGGAAAGGACAGACCCCAGCACCAGCGGCATGGAAAGGAACAGCAGCAGCGTGGTCATGTACATGGGGTGCCGGACAACGCCATACAGCCCGGTGTCGATGACCTTCTGGTTTTCCTGCACCTCCACCGTTCGGGAGAGCCAGATGTTTTCCCGCAGCACCTCGGCATACAGCGCGTAGGCCAGCAGAAATACAACCGCCGCCGCCCAGGCAACCCAGGAGGGCAGCACGATCCACCCGAACCGGAAATTCAGCCCGGCAATAACAAAAGCCGCCAGAAACATTAGCCCGCTGAGGATGATGACGGTTTTCTGCTCGGACTGTTCTTCTTTGGCGTCCAGTCTCTTCCGCAGAAGATCAGGGGATTTTTGCATCATGACCAGACCGGCGACGAACATCGGGACAAAAAGAATCCCCATCAGAAGCCATCCCTGCCAGTAGCTGAAGCTGCCCGCAGGCAGAAACAGCAGCAGCCCGACGATCAGAAGACCGCCCAGGAATTTCACGATCGCCTGTGAAAACAGTTTTTCGTCCATTGTTACGTCCTTTCCAGCCTGCGGAGCACGTCCGCGCTGCGTATTTTTTTTATGATTCAGGTGAATGACGATATTCTATTCATTTCTCTCAGCCAATCCTCCCTTGAGATCACCGACACATGCGTTTTTCCGTTGATTTCATCCGGGTATTCGCAGGCAAAGCGCATCCCGATGGCTTCCGCCGTCCGGAAAGAAGGCACATTGGTATATTTGCAGTAGGAGTACAAGGCCGGAAAATCCGTGTTCCGGAACGCCCAATCCCGAACGGCCCGAGCGGCTTCTTTGGCATAGCCCTTCCGCTGGCAGTCCCGGCGGATATGGAAGCCGATTTCGGGGAGCGCTTCTCCATTGATGTTTTGCAGCGTCAGCCCGCAGTCGCCGATCATTTCCCCGGTATCCTTCAGGCACACGGCCCACAGCCCGAAGCCGTCCTTCCGATAGCGGTTCATGTTCCGCGCGATCCAAGCCCTGACGTGCTGCCCGTCGAAGGTGTAAGGATAATGCCACATGGTTTCAGGATCGCCGAGCACCCGGAACAGCGCGTCAAAATCATCCGGTTTCATTTCCCGCAAAAACAGCCTGTCTGTGGAGATCATTTCCAAATCCTCACGTCCTTTTCAAGCCATGGAACAGGTATCCCTGTTTTCCTGCGGAAGAAACGCTGATGCTTCATTGCATGTTCTTCTCTTTCTCATAAAACGCCCGGCACAGCATGCGGAATTCTTCCGGGGATTCGCAGGCCTGCTGGCACTGCCTTTTTTTCTCTTCCGAACGGGCATAGGTGCTTTGGACTTTCTCACATTCAAACCGGTCGCATTCCCGGCAAGCGGACACGTGGTGTTCCCGGACGCAGGGCAGCAGCATGAAGCTGCACGTGGGCCGACACCCGCAGCCGGTGCAGCGGATCTCCTCATTGCTGACCACGCGATCCCGCCACCCGGCCTGATACCAGAAGACCGCGGTTTCGTGCAGTTCTTCCTCCGTTTGGGCCAAGTACCGGGGGCATACCGCGCAGTCATCCCCGCACACGGAAATAATCGGGGCCGCGTTTTCCAATTCATTCAGCTTGCTGATATACCATTTCATGGCTTTGTTTCTTCCTTTCCATAGACCGTCACAAAATGCCGGCTGAACGCTTCCGCTCGGGCCATTGCTTCTTCGGTTTTCTCCGGCTCCCGGTCACACAGGTGAATGAGGGCGGAGATGACAAATTCCGCTCTGCTCAAAGCCCACGTCCGCGTCGCCGTCGCCCAGGGCATCGGCCAGGCCTTTCATATTGTTGATTTTCCCGATGCGGGTATAGCTGTAAGGCGTGTCAAAGGACTGATAGAAAACCACCACGCAGTCGTCACCGAACAGCATGATGTCCCCGGCCTCGATATGCCCCACCCGCTCAGGAGCGGAGGGCAGCGGGCTCATCAGATAATGATACTTTTCATTGCCATTCAGCTCCGTCATGCGCAGCTCCATGGGCAGCAGGGCGGCAAAAGCCCGGGCGGTGTCGTTGTCCTCCAATGTGGCGATAAATTCCTGTTCTCCGATTCTGATGTTCATCCTTGTCTTTTGTTCCTCCTCTGTGGTCACGATGTCGCCTGTCCAGGTGATGATGCCACCGAACTCATAGATATTCGTGTAGCCCATGCTGGCCAGCTTCTGGGCGGCCTGCTTGCTGCGGTTGCCGCTGCGGCAGTACACCAGGATGATCTGGTCATCGTCCGGCAGCGCCTCCGGGGAATCGCAGCCGATGGATTCATGGGGGATCAGGATCGCCCCGGGAATGTGCCCGGCGTCGTATTCATCCTGCCGCCGCACGTCCACAATCACGTGCCCGTCGTCCCGGACCATCATTTCCTTCGCCGTTTCCTGGTCGATCTGCGTGTAGCCCTCGGCCTGGGCAGAACCAACGAGGAATAGCACAATAAACAGCAGCGTAGCCAGAGCTCGCTTCATATGAGTATCTCCTTATTCTGTTTTCAAATCTGCCGGTTGCCAAAGGAACAGCCCCTCGGCGATCGACAGCCGGTCCAGCAGCTGCAAAAGCCGATCCGATGGGTTGAAGATCGTCATGCATACATCGTCCCGGTTTATGGTGAACAGCGTGTTTTCATCCGGCAGGAGAATGCAGGCGTCCTTTTTATTTTCCGTGATCCAGGAAAAAAGCTGCTCCGGCGCCGGATGCTGCTGCCATGCTTCTTCCTCCGGCTCACAGATCCAGACATCATAATAGCAATTCACCTTGAGCAGAATCTCCGCAAACCGGCGGCGCAGGGCTGATTGCTGCGGCTCCCGCAAATAAAACCGCTCCACTGCGAAGAACTGTCCGGCGCTTTGGGGAGGAACCTGTTCCGGCAGGAAATCAATCACCCAATAGGGTTTCTTCAATAATTCTTCCATCAGGCATTTCCTCACAGATCAATTGTTCAAAGCTCTCCGCAAAGCGCCGGTCATCCTCGGCCGTGCGCTTGGCGGGGCCTTTCAGGTGATGCTTGCCGCTGCGGCGGGCTTTCTTGGCCAGGTGCCGGTCCATCAGCAGCCCGTCGATGTTGTCATCGGTGAACACCTTGCCGCTCTGGTGGATGGGCCGGGCTCCTTTGCCAAGGGCCAGCGCCGCCACGCCGTAATCCTGGGTGATCACGATGTCGCCCCGCTGGCAAAGGTTGATCAGGGCAATGTCCACCGCGTCGGCCCCTGCGCCGATCACTCTGACCTCGCTGGTTTCGGAGGTCAGCACGTGGCTGGTATCGCATAGCAGCGTCACGGGGAGGCCGTGCTTCCGGGCGATGCCCTCCGCGATCCGCGTCACCGGGCAGGCGTCGGCGTCAATATAAATCCGCATATCTATATCCCCATCTTGGTCATGATCCCGTCCGCCGTAACGCCGGGATGGGTCACGTACAGCCGGGCGATCTGCTCCACCAAGACAGGATCGAGGCCATATTTTTCGGCAATGAACGTGACGCCGTTTCCTTTCTGCGTTTCTTTCATCACGATTTCGATCTGCCGCTTGATGTTGCCTGGATCAATCTTAGGCACGGATTCCTTTGGCGTGTGAGGGATTTCGACGCGCTTCACCTGCCAGCCATCCTCCGCAATGGTCAGCATGGCCAGGGTGATGGGCTGATGGAACCGCCGCGGCCCGCAGCTGCCGGGGTTCAGCAGCAGGGTGCGTTTGCCCTCCGGATGATCCATCCACGTATTGCTGTACTGGTGGGAATGGCCGAAGATCGCCAGATCGTAGGGCGATAAATCCTTGGGCAGGTCCTTCTTTTTGTGGGTCATGTACACCCGCAGCCCGCCCACTTCAAAATCCAGATATGGCGGCAAATGCTCCGCCCATTCCTTGTCGTTGTTGCCCCGTACCACTTTCACCGGGGCAAACTGCGCCAGCCGATCCAGGATCTTTGAACTGCTGACGTCCCCGCCGTGGAGGATGCAGTCGCAGCCTGGCAGCAGGTCAAGCACTTCCGGGCGGAGCAGATCGTGGGTGTCGGATAAGATAATAATTTTCATTGCTTTCCTGCTCTTTTTTCTGGATTCTTTCCTCACCGTTTGTTCTCATGGGTGTCGCGTTCCTTGCTCAGATACTGTTGGGGGGATAATCCCTCGATTTGATGAAACACTTTTGAGAACCGGCTTGAGGAATCGAAGCCGGTCATCTGCGCGATGTCGGTCATGCTGTATCCGCCTTTGCGAATCAATTCCTTGGCGTGAATGATCCGGACGGTGTTTTTGTATTGTGTAAATGTCATCCCAACGGTTTTTGAAAACAAATCGGAAAGATAGCTTTTGTTCACATACAGCGCGTCGGCCACTGATTCCAGCGGCAGGGACACATTGTAATGCGCGTCAATATAGCTCAACGCCCGGCCGATCAGCGTATCGGGCGCGGCCGCATTGGCTGCGCCGGTCTTCTTATCCGGCAATTGCTTGAGCAGCCTTTCCATCGTTTGCGCCACTTCGCTGTCCAGGAGGGGCTTGAGCAGGTAGGCGAACACACCCTGACGGATGGCTTCCTGGGCGAAATCAAACCGCTCATGACCGCTGACCAGGATCACCACGGTGTCGGGATACTTCTCGGTGCACAGCGCCGCCAGATCCAGCCCGGACCCGGCAGACATGCAAATGTCGGATACGACCAGATCCGGCCTGAACCTTTCCAGGGCGGAAACCGCGTCCTCGGCGCTCTGGTATTCCCCTGCGATTTCAAAGCCATAACGGTCGAAATGAAAAGTTTCCCGCATGTCAGCCAGCGCCCATATGTCATCATCGATCAGTATCACAGTCCGCATGGTATGCCCTCCTGAAACCCAAAAAGGATTCCGGTAATTAATTCATCACCGGAATCCGATAATCCTTCTTTTGTCCGTCCTACGGACAGGATCAATTGTCAGTCAGCGAAGGCAGCGTTCAGATCGTCCACCACGGGCTGCCAGATCCCCGCGTTGTCGTCGATATATTTCTGCCATTCGGCATCCACGTCGATTCCCTTGCTGACGATCAGCCGCGCCACTTCCTCCGGCAGCTTCAGAGAATAGGCCGCTTTGTTGTCGCTGGAGAAGAATTCGTAATCCATATCCAGGGGGATGATTTTCCCAAGCTTGCGGGTCGCATACATCTGCTTCACCTGCGCCACCACGTCCTGATCGTTGGCGGGGTTAATGAAGGAATAATCGTCCGCTAGGATGCCCTGGGTACGGAACACGTTATAGCTGTTGTACTTATCAATGGTCGCTTTGAAGCTGCCGTCTTCTTCGGGAAGAACCTTCACTTCGCCGTCCACCATTTCCCAGTCTTTTCCTTCGATACCCACCAGCACATTCAGCTGGCCTTCCTCGGAGCAGATCCAATTGATCATCGCCAGCAGGCGGTCCAGCGTTTCCGGGGCGATATCGGGATTGAACATGGTCACGGCCCACCAGTTGTTGGTCTGGATGCCAAGAGGCGTGCCGTCGTCATCCGCGATGGTCGTGATGGCAAGGCAATCCGCGCCTTTCAGTCCGGTGGACTCTTCAAAGGTGCTCTTATAGCCCATGTAGCTGGAGATTGCGCAGTTAATAAACATGGAGGCAGCCACGCCGGAAGTAAATTTGTTGGTGGCGTCAGCAGATTCATTCAGGTAGAAGTCGGGGTCCAGTACACCCATCTCATAGGCTTCACGGGCCAGCTTGATGGCTTTGAGCACACCCGGGTCGGCAAAGCTCCATACATATTTTCCGTCCACCTTCCGGAAGCCGTCAAAGTCCACCCCGGAGAAGAGCATGAACAGGTTGCACAGATTGTCGGGGTCATCGGTCAGGCCGATGGTGTTGCCGTTGCCGGCCATGTCGTTGTCGATGCAGGCTTTCAGATAGGCTTCGTAATCCTTCAGCGTAATGGAATCGCCGATGGTGATGCCCAGCTTTTCAGCCCAGTCCTTGCGGTAATACACGGACAGGTGGGACACAACCGTGCCCTGCATGCCGCTGAAACGGGCGAAGGTGGCATGGGGGATGCCGTAGGTCACGCCGTCGAGCTTCATCTGCTCATAGATACCGCTGGTCAGTATCATGGAATAGAGCTCGGGATACTTTTCTTCCCAGCCGTCAGGCAGCGGAGCCAGCAGGCCCTGCTCCGCCCAGGTGACATACATCTGATAGTCAAAGTCGCGCATGGTCACGGAGTCCGGCATGGTGCCGCCGTTGACCCAGGTGATGATCTTTTCTTTCTGGGCGTCCTTGGAAACGGGATACACCTCAAAGTCGAAATTGAACTTTTCGGAGATCAGCTTGTACAGGGCGTCATCGGTGTAGTTCATTTCTGAATTTGAGTGGGCCGCGTTGATGGTAAAGCTGACATGGGTGTCATACTCTGCCAGAGCAGGCATAACGCTGCACAGCAGCATCATGCTAAGAACCAGAGACAGGATACGTTTCATCACCAAGACCTCCTCGTTTATTTTTTGCGGTTTTGCAGCCGCAGAATTACATTTTGACGGAACCGACCAAAACGCCCTTGACGAAGTATTTCTGAAGAAAAGGATACAGGCACATGATCGGCACCATGGTCAGCATCACGGCAGCCATTTTGATCCCCTGGGCGAACGCGTCCATCCCGGCTTCGCCGGTGGATACATCCTCCAATGCCGCGGACTCCGCCACGATGGCTTTCAGCACCACCTGCAAGGTCATCTTGGAGCCGCTGTTGATCAGCAGGGTGGACCAGAACCATTCGTTCCAGTAGCCAACCGCTGTAAACAGCGTGAAGGTGGCGATCAGCGCGCCCTGGAGCGGAAGCTCGACCCGCAGGAAAATCACCAGGTCGTTGGCGCCGTCGATCTTCGCCGCTTCTTCCAGCTCCATGGGCGTTTGCTCGAAACCGTTTTTCAGGATGATGATATTGTATGCGCTGATGCCTGAGTACAGGATCACCGCCCAGGTGCTGTTGATCAGGCCCAGGTTTTTGAATTGCAGATAGGTTGGGATCATGCCGCCGGAAAAGAACATGGTGATGAGCATGATCACGAAGAAAAACCGCTTGCCCGGGAACCGTCTTCTGCTGAAGGCGTAGGACATCGCCAGCATGGAGAACATGCTCAGCGCCGTTCCCACGAGGGTGATAAACACCGTGTTTTTATATCCGATGCCGATTTGCCCTTTGCTGATCAGGTGTTCATAGTTTCTCAGGGTAAACTCAACCGGATACATGGATACAGGGTTCAGCGCATAGGCCCGGTTCGTTTCCAACGAGATGACCACAGCGTTATAGAAGGGAAGAAAGATAATGAACGCAAGCAGCGTCAGCGCGATGAAGATCAGCGCGTCCCAGCCCGTCGCCCGCCTGAGGCGGCTTTTTTTATGGGTCAGTGTCATGGTCACAGCTTCCGCCTCCCTTCCTCAAGCGAACAGCCCGCTGCCGGTGGCCTTTTTGACCGTGAAATTTGCCAGTAGCAGCATGAACAGATTGATCACGGATTTGAACAGCCCGACTGCCGCGGAGAATCCGTAATTCGGCGTCGCCTTGAAGGTGATCGTGTAGATGTAGGTATCCAGCACATCGGACACCTTCCTGACGGCGGCGTTCTGCATATAGAAGATCTGCTCAAAGCCCGCGTTCATGATCCGGCCCACCTGCAGGATGAAAAGGATCACGATGGTGCTCAGAATGCATGGAAGCGTCACATGAAATACCTGCTGCAGCCTGCCCGCGCCGTCCACCGTGGCTGCTTCATACAACGTGGGATCGATGGAGGCGATGGCCGCCATATAGATAATGGAATCCCAGCCCATCTCCTTCCAGTTATGAGTCAGGTACAGCAGCGGACGGAACAGGGCCGTATCCGCCAGGAAATTGACCCGGCTGCCGCCCAGATTGACGATCATGGAATTGATCAGCCCGCCGCTGGCCAGAAAATTGGACAGGATGGAGGATACGACCACCCAGCTCAGGAAATGGGGAAAGGTATACACCGTCTGGTAGATCCGCTTGAATCTTGTGCCGCGCATTTCATTGAGCAGCAGCGCCAGGATGATCGCCGCCGGGAACTGGAAAATCAG
Source organism: uncultured Eubacteriales bacterium (assembly GCA_900320085.1). Lineage (GTDB taxonomy): Bacteria > Bacillota > Clostridia > Christensenellales > Aristaeellaceae > RUG563. Next base: position 9,109 of record ONRC01000055.1, on the reverse strand, counting down.
CCTGCTCAGATTGATTTCAAATGTGTTTCTGATGGCGTTCAGGGCGTCCGGTGTGCGGAAGATGCGCTCAAAGTTTGCCCAGCCTACGGATGGGCTTCCCCAGATGCCGAGCCGCGCGTTGAACTTTTTGAACGACAGCACCACGCCGTTCATGGGCACGTAATGGAAAATGATGAAATACATCAGTCCCGGTATCAGCAGCAAATAGATATACCTGGCCTGCCAGATATCCCTGCTCAGCCGGTTCAATCGAGCTTTCATGTTCCGCCCACCTTTCCTGCGCGTCCTATGAAAGAAACGTGGTATGTGCCAATCTTTGATTATATCTTAACGCATTCAAGGAAAATTTGCTTTTCCATCCTTCAGGTTTTTTTGTCCTTTTTTTAGGTTTATTTTTTGCCAAATTGTACTTGGTATAAACAAACAGCGGGGGCGCATGCAGCTGTTCCCCCGCTGTGTTTTTTTCGATTGACTGTTATCAACCGGAAGCGTTTATTCAGGAAATGATCAAGGGAATATCAATCGTAATGAGGAGACCGCCCTGCGGCATGTTTTCAAATCGCGCCAGAGGCCGTGGGTCCTGGGGATCTTCCCGCTGGTAAATCATATTCAGTCTGCGCAGCACGTTTGTAATGCCGATATGGCTGTGGGTCCCATCATCATGCAGGGCGACGCTGCTGTTATACCGGGCCAGCGTCACGGTATCCATGCCGACGCCGCCGTCCATCACCTGCAAAATCAAACGGCCATTTTCCGCTTTGGAGCGGATGGCCACCGTGCCGTTCTTTTTGCCCGCGGCGATCATGCCGTGCTGAACCGCGTTTTCCGCCAACGGCTGAAGAATCATCCGCGGGATCAGGGCATTCATGGTTTCCGGAGCAATTTCCGTTTCTATTTTGTACGCCCCGGCATAGCGCAGCTCCAGAACCCGGCGATAGTACGTGAGGCAGTTCTCCTCCTCCTCCAGCCGGACCCTGGTTTCTCCCTTGCAGCAATAACGATAGATCCTGGCAAGGCAGGTGGTCATTTCCCGGATCTCTTCATTTGCGCCCTGGGCCGCCATGCCGCGAATGCATTCAAAATTATTGTACAGGGAATGGGGGTTGATTTGTGCCTGGAGGAAAGTGATCCTGTCTTCATAATACCGGAGCCGGTCATTGACCATCTGTTCGTTCATAAGACGCAGGCGGCTCAGCATACCGTTCATGCTGTCAGTAAGCGTCCGAAGCTCCGCGAAGCCCCGATCCGGCGGCAGTACCGCGGTGGTTTCCGGCTCCACATGGTCCACCTGCTCCGTCAGCTTCTGGATGGGCTCGACGATATGCCGATACTGCACCAGCATCAGCAGAAGCAATAAGCCTGCGCTTCCAATGCCAAAGAACAGGCAGATCCGCGCTACTCTTTGGGCGGAGTCATCCGCGTCCGATAGGCTTGAAGGCACGGAAACAGTCCAGCCGGTCTGGCCGACCGATGCCGAGAGGACGGCCCCGTTTCCGACGTTCCGCTTGGCTTCCCGGATTGTCGCGTTGTCCAGCAGGATGCCTGCGGTATCTTCCACAAAGATGTTTTCCCGCGCGCTGTCCGGAATGAAGTCTCCCATGGCGTCAGCGTCCACGATCAAAATGAGCGCGCCCAGGTAATTGCTTTCCGTATGGGGCGAGGATTCAGGGTACAGCGGCGTCAGCACCGCGAAAAAGCGGTGGTCGCCAATGGCGTAGCTTTCGGTGACGATCTGCTGCCGAAATGGCCGCAGGATTTGGTAATCCTGGGAAACCAGCAGATTGACCCGGTAAGGAATGATGCTCTGATAGCTGACCTCCGGACAGGCGGACAGTTCGGTTCCGTCCGCAGCCCGCAAATACGCGCTGACAGCTCCGGGCTCATAATGGACAAACCCTTCCAATTCAGCGCGAACGCTGTTTTTCAGCCTGACCCTGACCTGTTCGTCCCCGGTCATGAAATCCCGAACCTCCGGAAAAGAGCTGGCGATGCCGCTGCCGTCCTCCAGCCTGCCGACCCAATCCTCCAGCGCTGCGATCGTATCGCTGAGCATACTGCGCACCCGGTATTGGGCACTTTCTTCCGATTCTGTCGTCACCAGGCGATAACTGCCCACGATCACCCCAATCAGCGCCATCGTGGTGATCGTAAATGAAAAAAGCAAAATATGGATGAGCTTGATCCCTCTTTTATTCACGCGCGTCCCTCTTTTTCTGTCTTATCTGATTTCCCGCAGCTCATCCAGAATCTCCGCTTCCGTGTTTTCTTCCACGAAAACGGAAATCTCGTCCATCAGGCTGTCGGCCATCGCGTTGTGTGGGACAACGGCGGCGATCCCAATGACGATGATCTGGTGCGTATCCTGTTCGTCAATCTCGGCTGCCGATACATGGAATCGGTTCTGCAATTGCGCAATGAGGCTTTTCACGATCATTCGTTTTTCTTTCAGGCTGTGCACCCAGGGAGCGTGCAAACGGAAGGTCATTGCTGCTATGTTCATTGGAGCCTCTATTCAAGTGTGTCGCTCGTGGAGTATTGACATTTTGCTCGCTCAATATTCCACCAGTCTGTTTTCCATCTAACCTATCGCATAACAAAAAAGCAGCGGTCAGCCATCAGGGCTTTGCGGCAGTTCAACACATTATCGCACACGCACGCGCAGACGGACAGATCGCGCCGCTTCCGGCAAGTCCTCCTCTGCGCTCATCTGCAGATAGGGCGTACCGTCTGCGCGGAAGTGTACCCGGCGAATGCCGTCACAGCGCAGATGCTCATGCAGGCCGGTCTCACCGTGATAGGCAAGCATCCACTCGCCCCATTCGTTCCGGTAGAAAGAATGGTGGCCTGGGCCGTATTCGCCCTTTACGGAATAGAACGATAAGATCGGCGATATGCTCTTTTCCCAGCTGGAAAGCCGCGTCAGGTCGTCCGCGCCGTTTGCGGTCATAAGGCCCAGGGCATAGGTGTAGGCATTGGCGGACCCACCGGAGTAGGCCAGGTACACCTTGCCGTCCATCACCAGCGCGTGGGGGCCTTCATTATTGATGGTCCCAGCCACGTTTTCCCAGCCATACAGGGGGCGAGTGAGCAGCACTGGTTCGCTGGTCAGCCGCCAGGGTTCCTTTTCATCGATGGCCGCGATGTACAGCATGGAGCCGGTATCCTTCGGCGTGCCGATGTGCCGCCGATAGGACCAGGTCACATAAGCGCCGCTCTCCGCGCGGATGAAGGTCATGTCCAGGGTGATGCCGTCGGTGGTGAGGGGGCTGCCGTCCATGCGCTCTACGGGCACCGGGTTCTCCCAGTCCTCGGCGCGGATCACGCTGCCGCCCTTTTTCAGCCGCATCATGTGGCACTGGGGACCCCAGGTGTGTCCGCTGACTGCGAAAAGTATGTACGCCTCCCCGCCGATCAGGTGCCACTCCGGGGCCCAGAAGGTCTGCTCAAAGCCCCGGGCGGGATCGAAGGGCAGGATCAGGTGCTCCTCGACCCCCGGCGCGAACAGGCCTGCCACTGTGTCTGACTCGCGGATGTACAGCCCGATGTCGTCCAGGTTGTCATTGGTGCCCAGGAAGTGCCACTTGCCCTCCCAGGGGAAAATGACCGGATCGCCGTAGCCTTTGGCCAAAGGGAAATGGAAGGCTTGTCTGCGGATAATGCCTCCGATTTCTTGTACACCGGGGGCGCTGAAGTCCAGCGCGCCTACGTCCCACCGGACGGTTTTGATTGCCCGGGAGCCGTCGCTGTAAACCACCTCCGCGAAAACATGCTCGAGGTCAGAAGGGCATTTTACCGCGATTTCTTCCGGCAAGATCACCTTCTTCTGTCGAATCGGGCTCCAGTACACGATGGTCGTCTCGGCAATGGCCTCGTCCATGGCCAGTGTGTCGGAGGCCGGATAATCGTTCCCGTTCACCGGGCCGATCTCCTCGAACCGGATCAAATCCTTCGTTTTCCATAGGAAGCAGTCGCCCTCCGGACGCGGAGCCGCCTCGCCGCTCTCGTACACCAAATGGCCCAGTATGCCGATGGAGCCGTCCTTCATGGCGAATATGGAGGGCCGGACGACACCCAGGGGTACGATCGTATCCTCATCCGATACATATCCCTTGGGAAACAGTACGCCATAGTTCCTGTTCAGCGGCTGCCTTTCCTCACCGAGGCGCTGATATGCCAGGTGCACGGCGTTAGCCAGTCCCGCCGGATAAGCGTCGATATCCACTGGACGGGTGTACACGGAAATCAGAATCACCTGGTTGCTCATACAGGGGCCCTCCAATCATTCATATTTTTATCGTTCAACAGTATACCATGTACCGCCCCTATCAATCAAGTGCAAAGAGACGACGAAAGCGGCATCCGAAGAAGAAGCGGAAAGCTGCACCCTCCATTTTCACTGCAAATGTGAAAAGTGCGGCAGGCTGATCCATCTGGACTGCGACGAGCTGCTGGACATCCGGAAGCATCTGCAAAAAGAGCATGGCTTTCTCTGGGATGCCGGAAGAACAATATTTTACGGTATTTGCGATCAATGCCAATCGGCTTGATGACATAGGATGGGGCAACCGGCGCTTAAGCGCGGTTGGCCGACTATCCAACAGAAAAGGAGGAAGGACAATGAGCAATCAAAAGCGGATCCAGGATACTGAAATCGCTCATTGCCTCAGCAGTTTGTCAGTTCTGCAATTCGTAGTATGCGACCGCCGACGCGATCACGTACTGTGAAATGAAAAGAGAGTGACAGTCAGAAAGTTTTGCCAGCCGGAAAGGCTGTCATGCCTGTCATACCAAAAGAAAAGAGCAGCCCAAATTCGAGCCGCTCTTTTTCGATACAGAGATAACAAGCAATTATACAAGCTGCCGCCGGGCGCGTTCCTTATCGGCGGCGGCATCGTCGGCGGGATACCACATGGGCTCCACCAGATGCACGGCGCAGGCCTCGCCCTGGGCAAAGGCCACGCGGTGGGGCGTTTGCACCTTCAGCAGCTGATCGCCCACGGGCACCAGATACTCGGTGCGGTCGGTGAGGAAGATGCGCTTTTCAATGTGGGTGGCGAAGCCGCCTTCGCCGGGGCCGGTGAGGGCGATTTCATTGGGCCGGGTGGCGACCACCATTTCAGCTGCTGCGTCGGCGGGCACGGTCAGATCCAGGGGCTGCTCCATATGGCCCTTGGGGTAGGCTTTGCCGTCCTGAATGACCACGTTAATGAAGGTGCTCTCCCCCAGGAAGTTGTGCACGAAGCGGTTGCAGGGCTTGTTGTACAGGTTTTCGGGGGTGTCGATCTGCATGATCTTGCCCATGTCGCATACCATCATGCGGTCGGAAATGGCCATGGCCTCGGATTGGTCGTGGGTCACGAAGATGATGGTGAAGTTGAACTTCCGCTGCAGGGCCTTGATTTCAAAGCGCATGGTTTCGCGCAGCTTGGGGTCCAGGTTGGACAGGGGTTCGTCCAGCAGCATCACCTTGGGGTTGGTCACGATGGCGCGGGCCAGAGCGATGCGCTGCTGCTGCCCGCCGGACAAATCGTCGGGGAACACCTTTTCCAGGCCGGTCAGGCTGGTGTGGTGCAGGGCTTCGTTGACGCGCCTGACGATGTCCGTTTTGTTCACCTTCTGGATGCGCAGGGGGAACGCCACGTTTTCAAACACGTTCATGTGAGGCCACACGGCAAACGCCTGGAACACCATGCCAAGGCCCCGCTCCTCGGGGGGCACGTACAGGTTCTTTTTCCGGCTGGACACCAGCTTGCCGCACAGCTCGATTTCGCCCTCGGTCAGGTCCTCAAAGCCGGCGATCATGCGCAGGGTGGTGGATTTGCCGCAGCCGGAAGGGCCCAGGAAGGAGAAGCATTCCCCCTCGTGGACGCTCAGGTTAAAGTCATCCACGGCCACGATGTCGCCCAGGGTTTTGGTGGTAAATCTTTTGGTGACGTGATTCAATACGATCTGATCAGCCATGAATCACACCCCCTTCCTGTCCTTGGTGATTTTGGTGACGATGGTGTTGAGGATGATGATGATACCGATGGCAACCGTTGCCAGGGCGGCTGCCTGCGGGATCATGCCCGCGTCACGCAGGGAGTAAATCTGCACGCCCAGGGTGCGGGTGTAGGGGCCGTACAGCAGGATGGAGGTGGTCACCTCGCGCATGGCGGGGAGGAAGATGAGGAAGAAGCCGCTTACCATGGCGGGGCGGATCAGGGGCAGGGTCACGTCGGCCAGGCTTTCTGTGTGGCTGGCGCCGCAGACGCGGGCCGCTTCCTCCAGGGAGGAGTGCACCTGCAAAAGGGCGGCGGACGAGGTCTTCATGCTGAAGCTCAGGTAGCGTGCCAGGTATGCCACCAGGATGATCCAGATGGTGTTGTACAGGTTGATGCCCGCGATGCGCCCGCTCCAGGCCAGGATCACGCCGATGGACAGCACCGTGCCGGGGATGGCGTAGGGCAGCATGGAGATGACCTCCAGCACGCCCTTGCCCTTGGGCCGGATCTTCTGCACCACGTAGGCCACCAGCGTGCCCAGGAACATACAGATGATACCGGCGGTGATGGACACGAACAGGGAGTTGCGGATGGAAGCGATGGTGCCGTTGGCGCTGAACACCTTTTCGTACTGGGCGAAGGTGAAGTTCTTGAATTCCAGCGGCAAGCCGTAAGCCTTGAGGAAGGAGATGAGCACGATCATCACCAGGGGCACGATCACGATCATCACCAAGGTCAGGATGGCCAGCAGGAACAGGGGGATCTTCGCGCCGCGCAGCTTGATCAGCGTGGGGCGCATGGATTTGCCCTTGATGATGTCATAGCTCCCTGCTGATAGTATTCGGTTCTGTAAGATCAGCGCCAATGCCACCACCACCACCAGCATGACGGAAATGGCCGCGCCTTGGCGGATGCCGTCGAAAGAGCCGCCGGAGTTGTAAATGACTTCATAAATGCGGGTGGGCAGGGTGTAGATGCGCTTGGCGTAGCCCAGGATGGCAGGCACGCCGAAGTGGGCCAGGGAGGTGGTGAGGATCAGCAGCGCGCCGGCGGAGATGGCAGGCTTCACCAGGGGCAGGGTGATTTTCCAGATCACCTGGCGCTGCCGGGCCCCGGCGATGCGGGCGGATTCCTCCAGCGTCGGGTCCATGCGCTCCAGGGCGGATACCACCTGCATAAACACGAAGGGGAAGTAATAGCTGACCTCCACGAACACGATGCCCCACACGGAGTTGATGTTGATGGGCATGGTGCTCAGGTGGAAGAGATCCCGGAGCCATTTGTTGATGTAGCCGGAACGGCCGTTGAACATCATATCCCAGGCCATGGCGCCCAGGAAGGGCGGGAACATGTAGGGAATATTGAACAGCGCCCGCATCAGGCCCTTGGCCGGAATATCGCTCCGGCCCAGCAGCCAGGCGTAAAACACGCCCATGATGGTGCCCAGGATGGTGGTGAACACAGCGATTTTCAGCGTGTTCCACATGGCCCCCAGGTTGTTGGGCTCGGTCAGCTGCTCCACGAACATGTTCACTTCCAGCTTGCCTTCATAGAAGAAGGCGTTGTAAATGATCATGAAAATGGGAATGACCACGATGATCAGCAGCAGCACAAAGCAAACCACCGTCATCACCTTGTCCATGTTCAGGCGCTTGCGCCCGTCCACGGCCGCCAATTCGGCGCTGACGCCGCCATATTTCTTCATGCCGTCTCAGCTCCTTTCCGCGTGGGATAGAACCGGGCGTTCAGGAAACGCACGCCCACCGTTTCGCCTTCGTTGGCCACGCCCTTGGTGCGGGCGTCCAGCATGCTTTGCTGCACGCGGATCTGCTTTTCCCCGAAGGACAGGAAATAGTTGTATTCGCTGCCCAGGAACACCCGGGAATCCACCTTCGCCTTCAGGGGCGAAGCGGGGTCAAACACGATATCGTTGGGCCGCACGCCTAAATCGTACCCGCCGTTTTCCGCTTCTTTGGGCACCTCGCCGGGATAGGGGATCTTCTGCCCGCAGTTGAGCTTCAGCCCGCCCGCGTCCTTTTCCAGGGGGATGAAATTGGACACGCCGATGAACTCAAACGTGAACCGGTTGGCGGGGCGCAGGATGATTTCCTCGTCGGTTCCGTACTGGCACAGGGAGCCGTTCTGCTCCATGATGGCCATTTTGTCGCACAGCTGCAGGGCGGACTGCTGGTCGTGGGTGATATAGAGGATCGTGGCGTTGAGCCGCTTTTGGATCATGCGGATCTCCAGCAGCATTTCCTCGCGCAGCTTGGCATCCAGGTTGGTGATGGGCTCGTCCATCACCAGCACGTCGCTGTCCACCACCAGGGCCCGGGCGATGGCCACGCGCTGCTGCTGGCCGCCGGAGAGCTGGTTGGGCAGGTGGTTGGCGTATTCGGTCATGTGCACCTGCTCCAGGGCGCGCATGGCCCGCTGCTTGATTTCATCCTTGGGGCGGCGCTGCTTTTTTAAAGGATAGCTCACGTTTTCCAGCACCGTCATATGGGGCCATACGGCGTAGTCCTGGAACACGATGCCGATGTTCCGCTTTTCGGCGGGCACGTTGATGCGCTTCTTCGCGTCAAACAGCACCCGGTCGCCCACGGTGATGGAGCCGGTTTCCGGCTTGATCAGGCCCAGCAGCGCGCGCACCAGCGTGGTTTTTCCGCAGCCGGACGGCCCCACCAGGCACACGATCTTTCCGCTTTCCACTTCCAGCGAAAAATGCTCCAGCACCGTGTTCGTTCCGTAGCGGAAGGTGATATCGTCAAATTTTACGTTGCAGTTTGTGATAATTCCGCTGTTTTGCGTGGCGATCGCGCCCGCCATAAACGACTTGCCCGCTTGCTCGGGGACGCCGAATTTGAGTCCGATGTTTTCAAAGTCGAGGTTTTTGACGGTGCCCGCTACGTTGCCGAACACGGACGCGCCGTTGTCTTGTCCGAACACACCGCCCGTAAGTTTCGCGCTTCCCGTGAGGTTGCCGTCCGCGTCATACACTCCGCCGTCTATCTCGCCCGTAAACTTGTGTTCGTCGTCAAAGAGGGGTTTGTACTCCTTCGTGCCGAAGTTTATCGTGCCCGCGATCCTTATGACGGACTTTTGAAGAGCCGCTTTCTCCTCGT
>ONRC01000056.1 GCA_900320085.1 uncultured Eubacteriales bacterium | reverse complement strand
TCTTTCGCTAAGTTGAGATATTCGACGTTCTTTCTAAATCTCCTTTTGGATTTTTGGTAACCATTTTTTACATCATTCTCTGTGCGACTGAACAGTTACCTCCAATCAATACGGCGAGTCAGCCCTTCATTGGGCCAACGTGTATTTGCCATTTGGCTACGACGAAAATGGAACGGAGCGCTATCCTGTGATGTATTTCTTTCATGGCACCAATGAAACGCAGGACAGTTTCATCATGGATGAAAAAGCCAAAAATGCTGTTGACAACATGATCGAAGTGGGTGTGGCCGTTCCTTTTATCATGGTGTTTCCCACCTACTATTACGATTATGGAAATCGCGCCTTGAATGTGGAAAAGTTTGTTCAAGAGATTCGGCTGGAGCTGATGCCTGCTGTGGAAACCGCTTATCGTACCTATGCGGAATCCACAGACACAGCTGGATTCACTGCCTCCCGGATGCAGCGCGCCTTTGCGGGCTATTCCCGCGGCGGACGCATGACCTGGGAAATGTTCGCTGCGATGCAGGATTATGCTTATTGGTATCTGCCCATGAGCGGCGGGTTCAGCAATCCGGAGGAAAATCCCGTGCCCGATCATCAGCAGGAGCGGCTCATGGAAGCGATCCAGCGGCAGCCCCAATGGCAGGGCAACTATTTTGTGTATTTTTCCTGCGGCGGCAAGCGGGATAACGCTTTTGATATGTGCAATGACTTGACCAATTACATGCTGGCGGATGAAGCGCACTTTTCCTACGGCCTGAATCCGGGAGAAAACAATCTCTGCTATTGCAGCTCCAACGAACTGCACCAAACCCTGATTGGCAGATTCTACCTGTATAACGCCTTCCGGGATGTGCTGTGGAGGGCTGAATAATGAAACGCTTTTTGATCGTTCTCTGTATCCTTGCGCTTTCGCTGAGTGCTGTTTCCGCGTTGGCAGAAAGGCGTCAGGCTCCGGATGATCAGAAAGTGATCACCACCAACGATATCACCGGATTTGAAACGGTATTCCGCCAATATAACGCCAAATTCTATGACGCGCCGTCCCAAGAGCCTGGTACTGTGACCAGCCTTTCCTACACCACCAAAGTGTATGGAAGGGAATTGGAAAATCACGTGAAGGTGTATCTTCCCTATGGATACGGCGAAGATGCGCAGCAGCGGTATGATATCATTTACTTCTACCATGGCACCAACGAAACGCAGGACAGCTTCATTGGGGACGAACGCGCAAAAAACGCTCTGGACAACATGATCGAAACGGGCATTGCCAAGCCGTTCATCATGGTGTTTCCCACGTACTATTACGACTATGAAAAGCGCGCCTTTGACCTGGAGCTGTTCCAGGAGGAAATGCGCCGGGATATTATGCCTGCTGTGGAAAGCGCGTACAGCACCTATGCTGAAACGCCGGACGACGCCGGCTTTGCCGCCAGCCGGGATCACCGCGCCTTCGCCGGTTATTCCAACGGCTGCCGCGTGTGCTGGTATTCCTTCTGCAAGCTGCTGGACACCGCCTATTATTTCCTGCCCATGAGCAACAGCATTGGCATTTCCACGATCACCAACAGCGTATATGCGCAAAGCGACTATCAGGGTAAGTACTTCGTGTACGCCTGCTGCGGCGGCCCCCGGGATGATCTGTCCACCGCCACGGTAAATCTGGTGAACGGCTTGCTCAAAAACCCGGACTGTTTCTCTTACGGCCTGAATACAGAAGCAGGAAACAATATTTTCCTCTGTAAATCCAATGGTTTGCATCAGACCTTGACCGGACGCCATTTCCTGTACAACGCATGGATTGACATTTTGTTTCACTGAGCCAACGGTAATAATCCGAAAAAAAGGGTGACTGGTTTTTCTTTACATCGAATTGCTTTGATCAGCCCTGATCTTCACGGAAGGTCAGGGCATTTTTACGATGTAAAACCCATAAGTTACGATGTAACGGTTGATTCCGCCTTTTACTTCTGCTATGCTGTATATGTGAAAAACTCATGGGAATCATCCATCTGAACGCACGAAAACGAGGGGATGCAGAATGCTGAACATTATTATTTTGGAGGATCAGGCGGAGCAGGCGGAACGCCTGTCCCAGATGCTGAAAAAATATGCGGAGGCCCATGAAGGTTTTTCCTATCAATTAAAGCTGTATGACCGCTCCATTCCCTTCCTCACTGAATACAAGTGCGACGCGGACATTCTGTTCATGGACATTCAAGTGCCGGATATGCTGGGCATCGACGCGGCCAAGCGCGTCCGGCAGATGGACAACCGGGTGATGATCATTTTTATCACCATGCTCACCCAGTACGCCATCGAGGGATATTCTGTAGGCGCATTCGACTATGTGCTCAAGCCTGTGCGCTACGAGGAATTTTCCACCAAGATGGACCGGGCGTGCCGGATGCTGGCCCACCAGAACACCTCCATGACCCTGGAGGTGCGTACCAAGGAAGAGATCCGCCGCGTCAACGCAGACGAAATCACGTTTATCGAAGTATCCAACCATGACGTGCTCATCCATACGGACAGCGAAATCATCCGGCAGTGGGGCAACCTAAAAAGCTATGAGGACAAGCTGGCCCCGGTGCATTTTATCCGCTGCAGCGCGTCCTTCCTGGTGAACCTGAAATATGTGCGGGCGGTGAATGGAAGCACTGTGATGGTGCACGGCCACGAGCTGCCCATCAGCAGCAGCAAACGCAAGGAGTTTCTCATGGCCCTGGCCCAATATAAAGGAGGCAGCCGGTAATGAGCTATATGCCTGTGTGGTATCAGCAGGGGCGCAGCGCGCTGCTGCTGCTGCAATCGGTGATCGGCCTGCTGCTGGTGGCGTACCCTCTGAAGCGGCGGAGCCACTTTTATCCGCGGCTGATCCTGTCCGTGCTGGCGGGCTGCGCGGTGCAGTATTTCGCCCGTGGCATCTACATCGTGGGCAGCACACCCCTGGCGATGGTCACCCATGCTGCCGCCGCGCTGCTGGTTTACCTCACACTGAACGCTGTCACCTGGTTCTGCTACGATGAAAGCATCTGGACGGTGCTGTTCATGGCGGCTACCGGGTATATCGCCCAGGACATCGCGGGCACCGTGAAAACCCTGGCCCGGCAGATCGAATGGGTGAACGGCTTTTCCCGGCAGCAGGGCGGTATCCTGGTTGTGGATCTGTTTGTCTACGGCGCGGTGTATGCGCTGCTGTTCTTCGCCCTGCGGCCCTTCGTCAAAAACCGGGAGGAAAATTTCGACAACAAGCTGAAAGCCATTTTTTCCGTGTTCGTGCTTTTGCTGTGCATCGGCATGGCGCGGCTCACCCAGGATAACCCGGACAGAAACCAGCAGGCCGTGATCGCCGAAGCGCTGTTCCAGATCGTGATCGACGTGCTGGTGATCGCCCTGCAGTTCGGCGTGATGGAGCAGGCGCGGCTTACCAGCAACATGGAAACCATGCGGGAGCTGGTGCACACCCAGCGGGTGCAGTATGAGGCCAGTAAGGAAAGCGCCCAGCTGATCAACGAAAAGTATCATGACTTAAAGCACCTGATCAAGTCCTTCCGGGGCACGGTGCCCCAGGAGCAATTGGATAAGCTCAAGCAATCCATCGCCGCCTACGAGCGCCCCGCCAATTCGGGCAATGAAGTGCTGGATGTGCTGCTGGCCGAAAAAATCGGCATCTGCCAGCAGCGTGGCATCGTGCTGACTTGCTCCCTGGGCATGACGGACTTTTCCTTCGTGGAGGAATTGGACTTGTACTCCCTGTTCCAGAACGCCCTGACCAACGCCATCAACGCGGTGTCCGCCCTGCCGGAGGGGGTGGAGCGCTTCATTTCCCTGTCCTCCGTCCGGGATGGGAACATGCTCACTATCCACATGGAAAACCCCTGCGAGGATGATATTTCCTTTGTGGACGGCCTGCCCCAAACCAAGAACGATCCGGACTGGCACGGCTTCGGCATGAAGAGCATGAACCGCATTGCGGAAAAATACAACGGCATGCTCACCGCCGAGCAGCGGGGGAAAATGTTCTTCCTGGATATTCTGCTGCTTGCGCCGGAAAAGTAAATTTCCCCATAATTACGATGTGAAAATACCCGATTACGCGGTAGCTATTGCAAGCTGCCGCGCTTTTTGTTTATAATGAAACCAACGAGAGGGCAAATAACGCCCGGAATAAAAAGGAGGACTGAAACCATGAAACGGATCGTATCTTTGCTGCTTGCGATGCTCATGCTTTGCTGCGCCGTGACCGCCCTGGCGGAAGGAAGAGAAGCGCCCGAAAACCGGAAGGACATCGTGACCGAACTGGACGGCGGCATCGAACTGCACTTCAAAAACTATCAGCCCAAGTTCTGGGAAGCACCCTGTGACAACGCCGGCACCATCGAAAAAGTGGAATACACCACCGACGTGTACGGCGAAACCATGAACCAGTGGGCCAACGTGTATGTGCCCTATGGCTATGACGCCACCAAGCAGTACAACATCATCTATTTCTTCCATGGCACCAATGAAACCCAGGAAAGCTTCATCTGCAATGAAAAAGCGAAAAACGTAATCGACAATGTGATCGATATGGGCCTGTGCGAGCCCTTCCTCATGGTGTTCCCCACCTACTATTACGAATATGAAACCCGCACTGTGAACCATCAGCTGTTCCCGGACGAAGTGCGGGGCGACCTGATCCCCGCTGTGGAAGCCAAGTACAGCACCTATGCTCCCACCGTCGACGCCGAAGGCTTCGCTGTCTCCCGCGACCATCGCTGCATTTCCGGCTACAGCCAGGGCTGCATGGCCTGCTGGAACGTTTCCTACAAGCTGCTGGATTGGGCCAAGTGGATCATGCCCATGTCCGGCAGCTCCGCCAACAACCTGGACCGGCTCAAGGAAGCCCTGGCCGAAACCGGCATTTCCGCCAGCGACATCTTCGTGATCCTCTGCTCCGGCGGCAAGCGGGATATGGCCTATGAAGGCACCGTAGCCCTGGCCAACGCCATGATCGCGGACGAAGCGTTCAGCTTCGGCTCCGACCCCGCCGTGAACAACTGCTTCGCCGAAATCTCCAACGACATGCACACCACCATCAACGGCCGCACCAATCTCTTCAACGCCGTTCAGGACGTGCTGTTCAAATAAACTGCAGCGCTTTGCGGGGGCCGCTTCGGCCCCTGCTTTTCAATGCTTATAAACGGGAGGAAAGCGCATGAAAAAAATCATCAGCCTGGCTTTGCTTTTCTGTCTGCTTTGTTGTTCCTGCCTGGCCCATGGGGAGGAAGCGCCCACAATGCTGGATCTGTCGGATTTGGCGGGGGTTTCCACCCATTACCTGCTGTATGACCGGGAGCTTTTCGAGTCTCCTGACGAGCATCCCGGGCAGGTGGTCAAAATCAAGTATAAAAACGATCTGTATGAAAAACAGTTCACCAATTATATCAGCGTCTATTTGCCTTACGGGTATGATGAAAACGGCACCGAACGCTATCCCGTCATTTATTTCCTGCATGGAAACGGCGGCGATTCCACCACGCTGCTGGGAAACGAAGCCACTGTCAATGCTTTTGACCACATGATTTCAACAGGCGTTGTACGGCCCTTTATCCTGGTTGCGCCCAGCTATTACTACGACCAGCGCCACAAGCTGTGCGACATGGATATCTTTGTAAAAGAACTCCGGGAAGAACTGATGCCTATGATCGAAGGCAAATACCGCACCTATGCGGAAACGCCGGATGAAGCGGGCTTCCGGGCATCCCGTGATTACAGGGCCATCTGCGGCTTCTCCCGTGGAAGCTTCAGCACCTTTTTCCTGTTCGACAAAATGCTGGATGTGAGCCGCACCTTCCTGCCCTTCTCCGGGGCCATCGGTTTGATGGGCGAGAGCGATACGACGCTGGACACCCTCCGCTCGGCCATTGACGCAAACGGCCTGGATTATTATATCTATATGGCTTGTGGCGGGACAGAAGATTTGGCCTTTGAGGGCTGCGCTGCCCTGGCCCGGGAGATGGCGGCGGATGAAGCTTATTTCAGTTACGGGCCTGATATGAAAAAGAACCATTTCTTCTATTGCCAGTCCGACAATATCCACCAGGATCTGACCAGCCGCTACTATCTGTACAACGCTTTCCTGGACGGCTTGTTTCAGGAATAAACAATAACGACAGAGAGGAACACCGATATGAAAAAAAGTCTTGCGCTGCTGCTTGCTATTATCCTGCTGCTGGGCGTTTGCTCGGCCCTGGGTGAAAGTGTGAAAACCCCCTATGACGCGCTGGTATCGCTCATGCAGGGGAAATCCTTCACTCTGACCATGCGCGCCGAGGACGTGGTTGGCCTGGAGGATTACGTGGATCCCTTCGGCAGGGAAATCACCTGCTCCCTGCGTCAGGAGGGGGAGACCGTTCTGCTTACCGCCGCCAGCGCGGGAGATAAATATCTGAACCTAACGGCGGATGCCGTCGGATATCAGGTGGAAACGAACCTGGTGGAAAACGGAAATATATCCGGTTCCTGGGCGGAACTGGGGGCCAACGTGACCTGCAAGGAAACTGACGGGGAAAAGGCCGTGAGCATCCGTATTTCCACCGCTGAGCACGCCAACATCAATTTTGATTTTTCCGTTACCGGTGAGGATGTGACCGATTATGTGGTGGACGCGGGCTTTCGGCTCATGAATCCTGACGGCACCTTCTGGAACATCTACGACACCATTACCGCCAGCGGCGGCGAAGCCACCCGGGAAAGCGTGATCAGCATCGTGTCTCCCGAATGGGCCATCGAAGGGGAGGGCGAAGAAACGGTGGAGGAAACGGACGGCGCTGTCACCCTCTCCCGCAGGGAAGCATACCTGGTCACCCTGGATTATGAAGAGCTCGGCGCCCTGACCTTCGTTTCCACGCTGGTGATTTCGGAATAAACTGAACCTGTTTCCCTGATTACGATGTGAAAACCATCAGTTACGATGTACGCCTTGTAATGAAAGCCCCCATTTGTTACAGTATAACCACAAAGACGACCTGCCAAAGCAGGTTGATATAATGAAGGAGGATTCCCCATGAAAAAGATCGTTGCCCTGCTGGCTGCCCTGATCCTGGCCCTGTCCATGATGAGCATCGCTTCCGCTGAACCCATCAAGAGCACTTACAACCTGAGCGAAGTTGGCTTCATTGATCAGGTTGGCTGGTACTGGACCCGCGACCTGAGCCTGGTGCTGCGCGACGACACCCACTATGAACTGTACTACCGTGAATATGCTTTCGGCACCACCGACCCCGGCCTGAAGGGCAACAAGCTGATCGTGTACTCCGGCACCTATTCCTCCGCTGAATCCGCTGACGACGAAGCCTGCCACTTCGACATCACCCTGGACACCCTGGATGGCATCTACTTTGAACAGCATGGCAAATCCTTCGGCCGCAATGTGCTGGGCTATGCCATGGTGCTGGATACCTTCAACTGGACCGATGAAATGAGCGACATCGCTTTCCCCGATGGCACTGACGACGGCGCTGCCGACTTCGTCAACAACCACAACATCGCCGGCACCGTGATCACCGTGGAAGACCTTCGCGAAGACCTGGACGACGTGACCCTGGAAAACAAGATCGTTGCCTGCTCCAACGTGGAAGACACCATCGGCGTGTTCAACATCACCGAATAATCCCGTTTGCCTGACCTGAATCTAATGGGCCGCCGTGCGCAAGTGCGGCGGCCTTTTATCAGGTAGGAAGTAGGAGGCAGGAGGAAGGAAGTTTTATTTGCCGGATAACAAATGCAGTTCCGGCGATGATCGCAAATCATTCCAAAACCTCCTACCTTATCCAACAAAGGAGAATTACAATGGCCAAGAACAACAAGCCCAAGGGCAAGCTAATATGGAAAATCCTCTGCGGGGTATTCGCGTTCCTGTTCGCGTTCCTCATGATCGGCGGGCCCATCGCCAATAACTATACCGCTATCATCAACATGGTGCTGGGCATCGAGGGAAGCACCGTGGTAGGCGACGCGGCGGAAGACCTGCCGCCCCGCTTTGTGTCCGACTTTGAAAACAGCGAAGAGCAGGCCAAGGCCGCCGACCTGGTGTGCGAATCCGTTGTCGCCAACGGCGCTGTGCTGCTGATGAACCGGAACAACGCCCTGCCCCTGTCCGGCAGTGAAAAGGTGAGTTTGCTGGGTACCTCCTCCGCCCGGTTCGTTTACGGCGGCACCGGCTCCGGCGGGATGAAAACCGATAAGGCCCAGACTCTGAAGGACGCCCTGGAGCAGGACGGCTTCACCGTGAACCCCACCCTGTGGGCCTTCTATCGGGAAGGCGCGGGCAAGGATTACGGCCAGAAGAGCGCTGCCGGTTCCCTGAACAACTACATCTTCAAGAACGAAGAATTCGCCGTCAATGAAGCGCCCCTGAGCGCCTTCTCTGCCGCGGAATGGGATTCCGTTTCCCAGTACGGCGACGCCGCCATCATGGTCATCGGCCGTGTCTGCGGCGAAGGCAAGGACCTGCCCGTGGTGGGCGCGTCCGACGCCAACGGCAACATGCTCTCCATCAGCGCCGAGGAAAAGGACATCCTGCGCAAGCTGGCTGAGCTGAAAGCCGCCGGTTCCCTGAAAAAGATCGTGCTGCTGCTGAACACCGCCAACGCGGTGGAGCTGGACGTGATCGAGCCCGCCGTATGCGGCGAGGACTTTGGCATCGACGCCTGCCTGTGGGTGGGCGAAGTGGGCCAGAGCGGCATCCGCGCCATCGGCGATCTGCTGAACGGCAAGATCAATCCTTCGGGCCGTCTGGTGGACACCTACTGCTACGACAACACCACCTCTCCCGCCGTGCAGAACGCCTATGTGACCTCCTACACCAACGCGGCGGAAAAGGGCCTGGCCTTCGCCAAGACCAACAACGAATACTACGTGGTCTATCAGGAAGGCATCTACATCGGCTACCGCTACTACGAAACCCGCTATGAAGACGTGGTGCTGGGCAACCAGAACGTAGGCGATTACGACTACGCCAAGACCGTGGCCTTCCCCTTCGGCTATGGTCTGAATTACAGCAATCTTTCCTACGGCAAGCTGAACATGAAGGAAAACGGCGATACCTTCGACTTCACCGTGGATGTCACCAACCCCTCTGACCGGGACGCCCGGGAAGCGGTGCTGATCTACATGCAGAGCCCCTACACTGCTTACGACAGGCAGAACGGCATCGAAAAGGCCGCCGTGGAGCTGGTGGGCTACACCAAGATCGACGTGCCCGCGGGCAAGACCGTCACCGCCAACGTGTCCGTGGCGAAGTCCGAAATGCGCGCCTATGACGCCAACGGCGCGAAAACCTACATCGTGGACGAAGGCAATTATTACTTCGCCACCGGCAACGGCGCCCACGAAGCCCTGAACAACATCCTGATGCAGAAGGCCGCCCAGAGCGATACCCTGAACGGCGCTGTGGACTCCGCCAAGATGGTGGGCGAAGGACGGGCTGACCTGGCTGTGGTTTACAAGCAGGCCAAGCAGGACACCACCACCTACGCCACTTCCCGCACCGGCTTTGCCATCACCAACCAGCTGGATCACGGCGACCTGAACAAGTTTGACGCGGATGCCAGCAACGACATCAAGTACCTGACCCGCGCCGACTGGGCGGGCACCATGCCCAAAGCCGATCTTTCCAGCAACACCTACAAGGCCGCCGTGCAGATGGCCGCCAACGACGAGCTGGTGAAGGCTCTGAACACCATCATCGACTCCGAAAAGAAGGGCACCATGCCTACCCTGGGTAAGGAAGGCGAACTGACCCTGGCCCACTTTATCGGCGTACCGCTGGACGGCTCCATCACCCTGCAGAATGGCCAGACCTACACCTGGGACGACCTGATGGATCAGGTGAAGTTCAACGAAATGGCCAAGCTGATTGGCCAGACCTACCATGCCACCGCCGCGGTGAAGAGCGTGGGCAAGCCCGCCACCAAGGATGAAAACGGCCCCCAGGGCATCACTGCCACCCTGACCGGCGGCTCCTCCTCCACCAGCTATACTAGCGAAGACGTGATGGCCGCGTCCTTTGACACCGCCATCGCCGAAGCCGTGGGCCGTTCCATGGGCAACGACTGCCTGATGGCCAACCGCAAGGCGTACTCCGGCATCTACGGTCCCGGCGCGAACATCCACCGCACGCCCTATTCCGGCCGCAACTTTGAATACTATTCCGAAGACCCCTTCATTTCCGGCAAGACCTGCGCCGCCGAAACCGCCGGTATCCAGAGCAAGGGCGTGTATGTGTACAACAAGCACTTCGCCTTCAACGATCAGGAAACGGGCCGCGATGGTATCTGCGTGTGGACCAACGAGCAGGCCGCCCGTGAAATCTACCTCCAGGCCTTTGAATATCCCATTGCCGATGCCAACGCCTACTGCGTGATGACCTCCTTCAACCGTCTGGGCGCGACCTGGGCCGGCGGCGACTACAACCTGATCACCAACATCCTCCGCGGCGAATTTGGCATGCCCGGCTTTGCCCTCACCGACTTCTCCAACAACAACAACTTTATGGACGTGATCCAGGGCCTGCTGGCGGGCGGCGACGGCTGGGACTGCAACGACGCCTCCAAGTGGACCGATAAGCTCAAGACCTACTCCGACGATCCCCAGGTAGTCACCGCCATGCGGGAAGCCACCAAGCACATCCTCTACACCGTGGCCAACTCCAACGCCATGAACGGCATGGGCTTCAACACCATTGTGGAAGAAGTGCACGGCTGGTGGCAGGACGCCATCACTTACGGCCAGATCGGCACCGGCGTACTGGCCGCCCTGTTCCTGGTCATCGCTATCCTGGACGGCAGGAAGGCCAAGAAGCGGGCTGCGTAATTCACAATTATTTTCGAGTGCGGTTTGAATTCTTTGTGCTTGGAAATTGCGAAAGAGGCATTTAAGCATTCAAGCAACTTTGTCATCCCGGGCGAAGGCGAGCAAGAAGCGAGCCGAAGTCGAGGGACCTATAAGCAACACACTCTGCCAAGCAACATGATAACCAGTTCTCAGGTCCCTCCACTCCGTTTCGCTCTCGCTTCACTTCGGTCGGGATGACAGAATAGCGTTCGTGGTAACAGTTATATCTGCAAACCGCTTCTTGAAGACATCCAAAACAGTATTCTGAACAACCGAAAGGAGTATCCCCATGAAAAAGTTCATTGCTTTGCTGTGCGCTCTGGTACTGGTTCTCTGCGCCATCCCCGCCCTGGCGGAAGGCCGGGAAAAGCCCGAGGACAAGAAGGTCATCACCACCGACGACGTGATCGGCGCGGAGACTGTGTTCAAGAAATACGACAACAAATTCTACGACGCGGCATCCACCCAGCCCGGCACCGTGGTGCGCCTGGATTACACCACCACCGCCTACGGCGCGGAGCAGCCTGGTTGGGTGAACGTGTACCTGCCCTACGGCTACGATGAGAACGGCACCGAACGGTACAACGTGATCTACTTCCTTCACGGCACCAACGAAACCCAGGACAGCTTCATTGGCGACGAAAAGGCCAAGAACGCCCTGGACAACATGATCGAAGTGGGCGTCACCGCGCCCTTCATTATGGTGTTCCCCACCTACTACTACGACTACGAAGCCCGCGCCATCGACATGGAAGCCTTCTCTACCAAGGAAATGCGCAATGACATCATGCCCGCCGTGGAAAGCGCCTACCGCACCTATGCCGAAACCGCGGACGAAGCGGGCTTCATCGCCTCTCGCGATCATCGCGCCTTCGCTGGCTTCTCCCGTGGCTGCTACGCCTGCTGGCATCAGTTCTTCCATAACCTGGATGTAGCTAAGTGGTATATGCCCTTCTCCGCCAACATCAGCGCCGCGGACGAAATGAGCTTGGAAATGCCTGTGGAAGAACAAATCCAGATGCTGAAAGACGCCCTGAATGCCCAGGCGGACTATAAGGATAACTTCTTCATCTACGCAGCCTGCGGCGGCAAGCGCGACATGATGTACGATGTGAACGCCGCCCTGATCTCCGCCATGGTGGCAGATACCGACGATTTCAGCTATGGCCTGAACCCCGCTGAAAATAATCTGTATTACAGCATTTCCGGTGAAATTCACCAGACGCTCATGAGCCGCTTCTACTTCTACAACGCCTTTGATATTGTCCTGAAATAAAATAAAGAGAAATATGCCGCTGTCAATCCTGCTTAAAATAGCCGGGTTGACAGCTTTTTTGACCCTTTGATTTGGATAACTTCATTATGTCTGATCATTTTACCCTTTGCACTTGAACAAGAATATTCAGTATAGCGAAACGTGTGCGGGGCGTTTCGCCGGATTGGGTTCGTCTGGATCGTGCTTTCTCCTTTCTGGGTAGTTGTTCATCCAACTACTTAGCCATGACCGTGTAGTTGTTCACCTTGGGTACTGTTCTGCTTCTATATGCTTGAATGATAATCTGCAAGGAGATTCTGCCTGCCAAAGGCAGGTAGGATCTCCCCCGATAGCATTATTCCATCTTTTAGAAGCGAAATAACAGCTTTGTTCTCAAGGGCGAATTTCAAATCCAGCGGAAAGGAAACGCTGGGGTTTCACCCCAGACCCTACCAGGGGGATGATCCCCCTGGACCCGCAACTGGCGAAATAATGTAGCTGGGATAAGCAGACAAGTTCCGCCTGGTGCGCTGGGGTGACGGAAAGTTTGAGGGCTTCTGGCCCAAGAAAGCCAGGGAAACATCCGAGGGGAAAATGAATTTTCCCCTCGGATGTTTCCCTGGCTTTCCCCCGCTTCATGCGGACATTGCTCGTTTCGCCTGATTTCATCGCCGATGATATTCCCGCCACAGGCGGTCATCGGCGATTCATCCGCCGGGCCAGAAGCACCACGTCACCAAGCCAGACTTCCGCATTCCTCCCCGCTTCTGCGGGAACCAAGCTGATTTATTCACTCAGACAATATCCGCTACTGAGGTCCAGGAGATGAAATCTCCTGGTGCAGGTGCACGAGGGCCGCACAGGCCCTCGCTTCGTTTTGTTTTTCACTCTTGAGAACATAGCAGTTAGTATTACACGAAAAAGAAAAAAATCAAAGCAATGCTGAAAGCCTGCTTTTCGAGCAATGAAAAGCGGGCTTGATATAAGCCTGAAAGCCTGGATTACCACGAGGACGGCAGTTATGCCCTGGTGACGCTGCAAAATCCTGCGGCTACCAAAGGCACTCATCCTCTGGAATCCGTGTTGGCCACCCGCAACCCCGCTGTATACGCTTTCAATTGGGCTCAAAACCTGGTGAAAGAAGCCCATGGCCTGGATGGCCTGATCGTGCTGGTGCCGGTGATCACAGAATGCGTGAATAATAACGGCGGCACGCCGGCGGAATATGAGATTTTCGCAATCTCACCACGGATAAGCTTCTCCCGTATGGGTGATGAATACGGGGCCGTCCTTGTCATGGCGTTTGGTTTCAAACAGGAGACGCAGCGTTTCCGCGTGCTCGTAGGGATCAAGCGGCGCTTCCGTGTTGCCCGGATTGGTTCTGATCCAGCCGGGATGGACGCAAATGATGTTCAGGCTCGGATCGTTTTTGAAGTAGTTGCGCAGGGTCATGGTGAGCATATTCAGGGCGGCCTTCTCTGTTCCGTAATCCAGGTAGAAGGTGCGGTAGCATCTCCCGATGCTGCCCGCCTCCGAGGAGATATTGACAATCAGCGCGCCGATCCCGCTTTTTTTCAGCAGCGGCAGAAAGGCCTTCACCACCCGGATGGGACCTACAGCGCCTACGTTTACCGCCGGGGCGATCAAATCCAAATCAAAATCGGGCAGCTCCTTCATGGTGTCGGCGGAGGCGGTGGTGGCATTGTTGACGATCAGGTCGATGTGATCCGTCTGTTTTGCCGCCTCTGCTGCCGCCGCCTGGACGGATTCGGTGGAAGAGATGTCCATGGTCAGGATGTGCAGCTGATCCGGGTATTCCTTCTGCAAGGCTTCCAAAGCCTCCGATGAGCGGCGGATGCTGGCAAACACCCGGTCGCCCGCTTCCAGATACCGCTTCACCAGATTGAAGCCCAGGGCGTAAGGCCGGCCCGTGCCGGTAACCAGAACGGTTTGAAGCATGTGTCTTTTCCCCCTTATTCCTTTGAAATGGCGTTAAAATACGCGCCGACAAAGATTGCCGGAGAATTCCAGTAAATAGCGATCTCGTTGGTATCGGCGGAGGGCGTTTCATCCAAGTGGACACGAGAGAACGGCAAAAGAAGGTCAGTATCCCAAATCACGGCTGACCTTTGCCCGGTAATAGCTTTCCAGGGTAGCGGGCGCGTGTCGGCGGCTCCCGTAGGGTAAGACGCCGACCATCAAGTGAAATGCCCGTTGTCCGGTCGGGAGAGCATATAGGACATGAGTCCTATTGCCTTGAAGCTCAGTTCGGGGTCGATCAGATGATGATTGGACATGATCGTATAGCTGTTTACCTTGGGTACCCGTACAATTGCCCTGGTGTTTCTCCTTCCCTTCCGCGGGGCGTTTACAGCGAACATTTTTGTCCGTAAGCGCAATAATCTGCACCTCGTAAACCGCTTGGATATGTGAGATACTGTGTGCAAAGAATTCTCGAGAATTCCCGGGAATAACAGGTGCACAGGAGGCGCGCAAATGGCTGCAGGAGTAGAGGAAATATGATTTATAAGGGAGCAAGACAAAAAAGGGCTGCAATTATCGGCAGTGCAAGCCCGTAATCCGCGCACTGGCGAGAAGATCAAGATCGAGGCGAAGAGAGCACCTGCTTTCAAGGCTGGCAAAGCCATGAAGGAAGCTGTCGAGAAAAAGCAAAGGAGTCAACAGGAGCTGTCTCCAGTCAGAAAATATTTACCAGCGAAGACGGAAACCTTATAAAGATTGGCACGAGATTCTAACCAAATTGGTTGAATTTCGTGCCATCTTCATTCGGAAAAAATGAGTTTTGAGACAGCCCCCAGAAAGTGCTGCCATTTCCCCGAATTAACACCAGGATGTCTTTTTATTTTACAGGAGCAAGTATGTTCATTGCTTGCCAAAGCGAGCCCGCATCAGGGGCTTGATGCCGCCGGCCTCCAGAATCTTCATGGCCTGGTCGCCCAGCTGTTCGCAGGGAAGCACTTCACCGGTTTCCTGAACGGTGACTGTTCCGGCATCCAGATCCAGGGCCAGGGTCTGGCCATCCTTTACGTGCCGGCTGATGCCCTTGCAGATCACAGGCAGCAAGCCCAGGTTCACGGCGTTTCTAAAGAAAATGCGGGCGAAGGAATCCGCCAGCACGGCGGACGCGCCCATGTTCAGCAGGGCGATTGGGGCGTGCTCCCGGCTGGAGCCGCAGCCGAAATTGCGGCCCGCCACCACGATGCCGCCCTTCGGGAAGTTGGGAGCGATCTCCTCACTGACGCCGCAGAGGCAATGGCTGCCTATTTCCTTGGGGTCGGTGATGGCCAGGAAGCGTCCGGGATAGATTTGGTCTGTGTCGATGTTATCGCCCACCACGATGATTTTTCCGGTGATCTTGGTATTCATCTGCGCTGCCTCCATATTATGATCCTATGATTTTTTTCTGTTTGACCAATGAACACAATAACATATATGGCTTTCTTGGAAGGGGGGCTGGGGGAAACCATTCTTTGGCCGTCAAAGAATAGTTTCCTCCAGCATTACCCATTTCAAACAATCTCATCCAGATAAGGCCGGGGATCGGTGATGACGCCGTTCAGGATGCTGGCGGCCACGGTGGCGGGGCTGGCCAGGTACATGAGCGCTTCGGTGGAGCCCATACGGCCGGGGAAATTTCGGTTGGTGCTGGTGATGCACACTTCGCCGGGGGCCAGGATGCCTTCGTGAGCGCCCAGGCACGCGCCGCAGCCGGGGGTGGTGATGGTGGCTCCGGCGTCCATCAGATCCTGAATGTACCCCTTGGCGATGCACTCCTGCATCACGTCCCGGGAGGCGGGCACCACCACCAGGCGGGTATAGGCGGGAATATGCCTGCCCTTCAGAATTTTCGCGGCGATGGCGATGTCCTCCGTGCGTCCGCCAGTGCAGGAGCCGATGTAGCCCTGATCCAGCTTCACGGGGCCGTTCGCCACGACCTCGGACAGAGGATGCACGTTTTCCACGCTGCTGGGGCAGGCCAATTCAGGTTCCAGCCTGGACACGTCAAACACATGGGTTTCAGCGTACTGATAGCCCGGATCGGTATACTGGATTTCATAGGGCCGCACGGCGCGCTTGGCAACATAGTCCAGCACATCCTGGTTGGGCTGCATGTAAGCGGTCTTCGCTCCCATCTCCACCGCCATGTTGCAGATGGTCATGCGGCCCGCCACGTTGAGTTTTTCCACATAGCTGCCGGTAAAGTCGATGGCTTTGTATACTGCGCCGTCCGCGCGGATCTTGCCCAGAACCGCCAGCACAACATCTTTGGGATAGACGCCCTTGGGCGCTTCGCCCTCCAGCCGCACTTCGATGATTTCCGGCACCCGGAACCACAGTTCCCCGGTCATCAGGATGGTGGCCATGTCCGTGGCCCCGCAGCCCGTACCCATGGCCCCGAAGGCCCCGTGGGTGGTGGTGTGGCTGTCGGTAGCCACCACGATCATGCCAGGATAGATCACGCCCGCTTCCGGCATCACCTGATGACACACGCCGCAGTTGGTGTCAAAGTGGAATTTCAGGTTGTTTTTCTTTGCAAACTCCCGCATTTCCTTGTGGTTCGCTGCGCTCTTGATATCCGGGCAGGGAGCGTAATGGTCAAAGACGAAGGCGCAGCGGGTATTGTCCCACACCTTTTCGCCGCCCATTTCATAGAAAGAATACACCGTTTGCAGGTACAGATCATTGATTTCAGCAAAGTCCACCTTGGCGGTCACGATCTCCCCGGTGCGCACTTCCCTGCGCCCGCTGTTCTTGGCCAGAATCTTTTCAATGGCGTGCATAAGCCTTCCTCCTTGCTGTCAGTCAGAAAACGTATATTGAATATCGTATACGATATTCAATCTGAAATCATCATATCACAATAAATAGAGAAATGCAAGGGTTTTTTCTTCGTTTGGATAATTCTCTCGCCTTGCTTTTGCAATTGATTTTTCATCTCCATTCCTTTATAATAACAAATGTATACGATATACAGAAAGCGGGTGCTCGATTGGAAACGCTGGAACTGCTGCCGGTTAGGATTAAAATTACCTCCATTTTGCGCAAAGCCATATATGCCGGAGAATACAAAAGCGGCGACGAACTGAGTCTGACAGACATTGCTGCCCAGCTGGGCGTCAGCCGCACGCCGGTGCGGGAAGCCTTTCAGGTGCTGGAAGGCGAAGGGCTCATTACCCTGCGGATGAATAAAGGGGCCATCGTGAACACCATCGACCGGAAATTCATCCGGGATATTTTTGAAATGCGCATGCTGCTGGAATCCCAAGCCGCTTATCTGGCCGCGGAAAACGGTATGGAGGAAGAAAAGCTCGGCAAGCTGCTGGAGCGGCTTTATCATTTGCGGGATCATTTGAATACGCTGAACGTTTCGGAATACGTGGCGCTCAACCAGGCCATTCATCAGGCCATCTGGCAGGCGGCGGACAATCATCAATTGACCAATTACTTATTGGAGCTGTGGAACGGCCCCAGCGTGGGCCATGGGGAAAACGCCGCTGAGCATCATTATCAGGCCTCCACTTTTGAGCACATCGCCGTTCTGGAATCCATCCGGGACGGTCAAAAGGAAGAAGCAAAAAAAGCCATGCTCCGGCACATTGGCAGAAGCATGGAAAATATGCTCGCTCAGTATCCTGAGGCTTGATATATGTGACTTTGTATCAGATATATGGAATAGAAGGCTTTTCCTCTATGATGAGTTCTGCTGAGTAAGCCGCCAGGGGTGTGTCAATGGGGAGAAGTGGTGAAGCTCTGATGAACCATGACAGAAAAAGATTATCAGCGGATGGTCATGCGGTGTATTTCTTGTTTCTTCATTGCCTCATCCTGCCGGAGCATCTGCTCCATGTTGGCGCGAACGGTCAGCATTTCCTGCATTTCTTCGTGTACTTTTCGATATTCCGGATACAGCTTTTTTCCCGATGAGCTTCTTTTCGGGATAGAGTCTGTGCAGGATTTCCAGCGTAGCCCAGGCCATATAGATGCAGGTCAGGACATTAGAGGCAATTAGCAGCAGCTTATAGATGGGATAACCGGTGCTGACGCTCACCTCTGCGGCATAACCTAAAACGCAGCATTTATATAGCCGTACACATACACCCGGTCGCCAAAGACGTGGGGTTCTCCGTCGGGAATGTACTCCCAGGAGGGAAGATAAGGATTAAACGCCTGTATGGTTCATGCCCCTTTCAGCAGCGTGCTTTGAAAAGCCTTTCTCTTTTTCCGGACGCGGCGGAGGATCAGCCATATTGCCATTCCCACCAGGGCCAGCAGAAAAACGGGAAGGGCGATCAGGACGATGGAAATGATACGCTGCACATCCGGGACTTTCGCAATTTCCGGCAGGTGAAGATCATAGACCTGTTCGCTCAGTCCATCGCCTTGAAATGTTACCCGCCAAATGGTTTTCGAGCTGATCACGGAAAGCGGCTCCAGACCGGTGATGCTTGCCCTGTCCAGATTGCAGGCGGGGCGGGTATACGTGTCCATGGCAAACATGGATTTTGCGTTGACGGGGTAATCCATGACGGCGCCGAAGGAAAACACAAAGCCCACGTCCAGCGGGAAGGTGGGAATGTGGGGCGAGCGGAGCCAGTAGCCGTTGGCCGCGTCTTTGTACAGGGCGACGCGGGAGGCGTTGCCGGCAAATCCATAGGCCGCGCTGACCGCTTCCTCAGCCGACAGCGGAAACAGCTTGTCGCCGTTCAGAATGTTTTTCACCGGGTCAAAGTCAACGGTTCCCGCTGCCGCGCCAGGCAGGGGAATGCCAAAGCCGGGAATGGCGATGCCAGCATCCGATTTGACGGTGGGCAGGATGGCCTGCCGCTCCGCTTCGCTAAAATGGCTTTCCAGAAATTCCGCGAGCCAGCGCTGCAGGTCGCTTCCTTGGTAATCCGTGACACCGGGATGGTCCTGGGCATAGGCTTCGCCCCGGTTGGAAAAGGAAACGGAAACATCCCCAATATCACGGAACAGGACAGCGCTTCCATTTTCGCCGCCAATCAAGTTGAGCGACACCAGGAACAAGCCGTCCGTTCCCATGTTGGTATGCTCCGCGTCCAGCACCAGCCATTTACCGTCAAAGCCGCAGGCTTCGTCCGGGGTGCCGAAGCACAGAATATCGCCCGCTTTGATTTTAGCGGGGGTGGCAGCTTCCTCCGCGCAGGTGGGGATCACAGTCAAAAGAACAGCGATGACCGATATAATCAATGAAATCTTTTTCAGCATAACTCAACCTCGTATCTTCATGCAAATAAGGCTTGAACGAATTGCTCAAGTCAATGATTCAGTATTCTTTTTCCCGCCCGGCCAGATACGCCTGGAACACTTCCATGAAGCCCTTTTTCCGGGGCTGGCTGATTTTCAGCTCGCTGCCGTCGGACAGGGTGGCGGTGTAGCCGCTCACGTCCTTCACGTGCTGCAAATTCACCAGATAGCAGCTGTTGCACTGGGCGAAGCCTTTGCCGGACAGCTCCTTCGCCAAAGCGGCCATGGAGCCGTACTGGCTGTATTCCCCTTCCACGGTGTGATAGGTGAGCTGGTGGTTGCGCACTTCCACGAAGGTGATATCGTCCAGGTCCACCCGGGTGATGCCCATTTGGGTGGAGATGTTCACCACGTTGGTTTTTACGGAGTCCACCCGTTTGAGCGCCCGGGTCAGCTTCAGGGCGAAGTCGTAATAGTTCACCGGCTTCACGATATAATCCAGCGCCGATACTCCATAGCCCGCGATGGCGTACTGGGTCAGACTGGTGACGAACACCAGCAGCACCTTTTCGTCCAGCGCGCGCAGGCGGCGGGCCGCTTCCATGCCGTTCATGGCGGGCATCTGGATGTCCATATAAATCAGGTCGTAATCGGCCGAATAGTTTTCCAACAGCAGGACGGGGTTCTGATAGGCGCGAACCGCAAACTGTGTTCCGTTTTCCTTGGAAAACCGCGCAAGATATTGCTCCAGGGTCTGGATGGCCTGCGCTTCATCTTCCACGATTGCCACGCGGACAGGCATATTGCTTTCACCCTCTTTTCAAAAGGAATAGCATATTCAACCTATCAAACGCGGAGGGGAAAGCCAAGGGCTTTCGCGTAAACTAAGATTTTTCCGGCGCAGATTAAGCGGCGGTTTGCCGTGCATCCTTCGGAATCGGCAGGGATACGTGGAGGGTATAGATGCTTTTTTTCGCTTCTACGGTCATCACGCCATGATACTGCTCGGCGATGTACCGCATGCTCAGAGTGCCGAAGCCGTGATGATGCCTGTCCTCCTTGCTGGTCTGGGGCAGCGCGCCGTTCAATTGGATATTTCCCTCATAATAATTGGTGATTTCGATTTCAGCCGCGTCCCCTGCCTGTTCCACAGTCACGCCGATGACCCGCTTTTCCGGGTCGCTGACCTTGCGCACAGCCTCCAGGGCGTTGCTGATGGCGTTATTGAACAGGGCGTAAATATGCCGGGTGCGCATGAAGGAAAGCGCGCTGCCGTCCGCCAGGCAGGTGAGGATGATGCCCTCCTTCTGGCAGGTGAGCTGGTGGATATACAGCACCACGTCCAGCGCTTCGCAGCCGGTGCGGATATTGCGGTCGTAAATGTCCATGGCTTCCCGCAGCTCGGCGATTTCCCGGTCGGTGAGGCGGCCTGAAAAATCGTCCAACTGGTGCTTTAAGTCGTGGCAGCGCATGTTGATGATGTCGATATTTTCCTTCATTTGAGCAAATTGCTTTCTTTCCTCCGCCAGCACATGCTCCATCATGGCCATATCCGCCCGGGAACGGCTGCGAAACTCGATGCCGGCGTAAGACATGAGAATAAACACCGCCACAGCCATGGCAAACATGCGGGTGCAGATATAGAGCACCGGGCTTTCATCCCGGTAATGGCTGGTCACAGCGCCCAAGATCCCCAGCGTCAGCAGGGCCACGATGGACAGCAGCACCCCGCTGCGCCGGGCGGTGGAATCGAAGGATTCCTTAAAAAATCTGCGCACGCCTCGCCAGATAAGAAAGTAAATCAGGAAATGAATGAAGAAATAAATCAGCCAGGTCACGTCCAACGGCAGATCGGGGAAAGGAAGGATTTGGATGGTGGCATGGCTGTCATACCATAAAATGAATTGCAGCAGGGGATAAATGGTTCCGCCGATTTCTTTGACCGCCACCGACGAGCACCAGGCCTTGAGCAGCACGTCTTTTTGCTCATCCAGACACAGCACCAGCAGCGGCAGGGTGGAGCTGTATTGCAGCAGCGTCACCACGATGCGGGGCAGCAGCCCTTCCCATGTGGTGCGGCACACCACGCCGATCCATAACAGACCAAATTCCACGGCCAGCCCGGCAATCAGCCGCAGCCAGAAATGGCTTTTCCGCCGAAACCCGATGCAGAAAAACAAGGCGGCCACCATAAACTGCAATTCATTGGCGGCCAAGATGGAAAACTGATAGGCGTATTGCCCCATGATCGTGTAAAACCATTGTGCCATAAGGGTTCTTCCTTTGCGCTAACGTTATTCGTAAATGATGATAGGGCACTCTAATCCACCTGCGGTTTAGAGTGCAGAGTACAGATGATATGCTGAGCGCTTTGAAACTGGCGGATAAACATTTTATCATTCAACTAACATTGTCATTCCGAGCGAAGCCGAACCAGAGGTGAGGCGAAGTCGAGGGACCTGAGAGTTGGATAACATGTTGCTTGACTGTTTATGCTTCTCTCAGGTCCCTCCACTCCGCTTCGTTCTCACTCCGCTCCGGTCGGGATGACAGCGTAACGTTCGCAGAAACAGTTGCCTCGTGTAATCATTATCAATCTGTAATCTAAACGTAAGTGTTTTAAAGCGCCCATGTATCCCTCACCAATCCTCTCCCATTATGTCACGCCCCGCCGTCTGCGTCAAGGCGTTTTTTAGTTTACGCCGGAAATCTTTCAGGTTACGCGATAGGCGTTGAAACCGGATCATCTTTGGCTTATGATGTGCGCGACGGACGGAACAAGAACCGATCCAACATGTTTAAGGAGGAAATCATACCATGAAAAAGCTGCTTTCCCTGATTCTGGCGCTGGTGCTGTGCGCTTCTCTGCTGGTGACCGCTTCCGCTGAAGGCGTTTACACCAAGAAGTACACCCTGGAAGAAATCACCCAGAACACCTTCCACAACGGCTTCGTGACCGCGCTGGGCTGCGTGGAAGTGAACACCCTGACCTTGAACGACGACGGCACCTATGTGTACGTGAAGGAACTGCACCAGGAAAATGAAGACGGCACCGTGGCGGAAGCCACCGAAGAAGCTCCCGTGCTGCTGGTGACCTACACCTTCACCGGCGCTTACACCCAGGACGGCGACACCGTGGTGCTCTCCTTCCCCACCAACGTGAAATTCTCCGAAAACTGGGGCAACCTGGCCGCCATGGGTTACTTCCTGAACAGCCAGGGCGAAGCTAATTTTGCGGACGATGAAATCACCGGCGACAACGTGAAGTGCAAGGAAGAAGAAGGCCATGTGCCCTTCGATCTCTTCCCCGGCGCTTTCCTGGTGGACAGCCTGGTCACCTCCGAAGCCGGCTTTGACGCCGAAGAATGCACCGTGACCATCACCCTGAACGGCGACAGCTTCGACTACGTGATCGTGAACTCCGACGACGACTGATCGCATGGACGCCTGACATAAGGGCAGACGGCGGAGAGGACGCAATGCCCTCTCCGCCTTTTCTATGAGGAGGAGCTTTCATGAAGCCGACCCAACGATTCCTTTCACTGCTGCTTATCGCCGTGATGATCTCCTGTACCGCTTCATTCGCCTTGGGCGAGGAGGACAGCTTTGCCGCCTCCCTGACGGCCCGGTTTGCAAAGCCCGGCCTTCCCTACGGCACCGAAGTGCGCTGGTGGATGGCGGAAGGGGCCCACACAGACGAAACCCTGCTGGAGGAAATCCAGCGGATGTACGACGCGGGCTTCCGGGGCATGGAGCTGTGCGAGCAGGTGGACACCTCCATATCCGACGCGGATTACGGCTACGGCAGCGACCAGTGGGATCACGATTTAAAGCTGGTGCTGGAGAAAGCGCTGGATCTGGGCATGACCGTGTCCTTGACCAGTGGCACCAACTGGGCCACCGCCAACATCCCCGGTCTGGATCCCCAAAGCCAGGCGGCCAGCCAGGCGGTGTTCGAGATCGACGAATACCTGAAAGCCGGGAAGGTCAAGGACGGCAAGGTGCCCATGGAGAAAAAGCAGGGCGTGAAGGTGATCCCCGTTCAGGAAAACGCCCGTTTTTTGGGTGCTTACGCCTACCGGCAGACCAGCGGCAAGAAGGCCGTACCGGTGCTGTTCGACCCGGAATACATTGATCTCACCGATCAGATCGTGATGGAAGCCGACGGCACCCGCACCCTCTCCTTCACCCCGCCGGATGCTGAAAGCGCCTGGCGCATTTTCTATTACTGGCAGCAGGGCGCGGCGCAGCTTTCGTCCCCCGCCGCCCAGCCCGCCTACTGCATCAACTATTTTGACGAAGCGGGCGTGAACGCCCTGCGGGCTTACTGGGAAGAACACATCCTGAACAACGCCGAACTGAATGAAAAGATCAAACAGGGCGACGTGCAAGTGTTCATGGACAGTCTGGAAATCAACCCCGGCAGCGGCTTCACCTTCTGGGCCCAGGACATGGAGCAGGAGTTCATGAAGCGCAAGGGTTATGATATTCGCCCCTACCTGTACCTGTTCATCGACCTGCCCGAAATGTGGTTCTACGATCATGCGGGCTTCGGCGCTTACGATATTGACAGCGGCGCGGAGGAACGCACCCGCATCCAGAACGACCTGTTCGACGTGCAGACCCAGCTGTATATGGAACGGATGCTGACGCCCCTGCGGGCCTGGCTCCATGAAGTGGGCATCGAAACGAGAGCCCAGATCAGCTACGGCCAGCACCTGGAAATCTCCGAGCCCATCGCCGCCGTGGATTATCCCGAGGCGGAAAACCTGAACCAGAATAACCAGATCGACATTTACCGTCTCTGGACGGGCGGGGCCAAGCTGCAAAACAAGGTCCTGTCCACCGAAACCGGCGCTGTGGGCGGCCATCGCTACACCTACCAGGATCACCTGATGGAAGCCTACATCCAGTACGCCGCAGGCTTCAACCGTATCATCTGGCACGTGTGGAGCGCCAAGTTCGGCCCCGGCGAGGAAACCGCCTGGCCCGGCTACCGGGTGCCCGGCGCGGTGTTCAACAGCTTCTATACCTTCGGCGCGTCCGAGCCCTCCGCCCGGGATTATCCCATTTTCAACGACCACCTGGGCCGGATTCAAAAGCTGCTGCAAACCGGCACCTCCCGCACCGACGTGGGGATGCTCTACCAAACCTGGGATCAGGGCATGCCCACCAACGGCAACCAGGGCGGCGTCAACTGGATGCTGAACCACGAGCCTGTGCTCTTCCCCTCCACCGCCTTGCAGGACGCGGGCTATACCTACGATTATCTCAGCCCCCGGTTTTTGACCGGCGAACGGAACGATTTGGCGCAGGCGGGCTACAAGGCCCTGGTGCTCTGGCAGGATACCCTGAGCGCCGAGGACGCGGAAAACGTGCTTTCCCTGGCGAAGCAGGGCGTGCCTGTCATCATCGTGGACGGCGCGGCAGTGCGTACCCCGTTCCATGACGGCAAGGACGAAGCGCTGGCCGATGTAATGGAAAAGATCAAGGAAATGGCAGTCTGCGTTTCCGACGCGGACGCGGTGCTGCCTGCCCTGCGGGAGTTGGGGATTGCGCCTTACGCCGGCTTTGCCGAACCCAACCATCAGCTGCTCACCCAGTCCCGGGAGGACGAAGAAGCCCGGTATCTGTATGTATACAATTATTGCGACGGCACCTATCAGGGCGTATGGAGCAGCGGGGAAGCCCAGGACGATCACGGCGATTCCATCACCACCGAAATCGTGGCGGACGGCCTGTTCGTTCCCTATGAAATCGACCCCTGGAGCGGCAAGACCCAGCAGCTGGGCCTGTACCGCCACGAGGACGGAAAAACCATCTTCCCCATCACCCTGGATTACAATAACGTGGCCCTGTATGCCTTAAAGAAGGGCGAAGAAGAAACGCTCCACGCGGTATCCAGCGACGCGGACAAAGTGACCGCCGACAACGGCCTGACCTTCCGCTTCACTTCCTCCGGCGATCATGCCGCCGCTCTCAGCGATGGCCGTGAAATCACCCTGACCGCCGATGTTCCCGCCGCCGCGCCCATCACCGGTTGGCAAGCGGAATTCGAGCTGTGGAAGGCGGGGGAGACCCGCACCGCCCGCATGGAAACCCTGAACGGCAAGACCGTTACCGAAACGGCGGTGGACACGATCATCACCCCCGTCTCCCTGACCCTGGACACCCTGACCGGCTGGGACAAGCTGCCCGAGGTCGGCCCCGACGCCGTGGGCCAGGCCACCTATACCGCTGCCTTCCAATGGGACGGCAGCGCCACCGGCGCGTATATCGACTTTGGTTCCCTGGTGGAAAGCATGACGGTGTACGTGAACGGCAAAAAGGCCGACGACGTGAGCATGACCCATCCGGTGCTGGACATTGGAGAGCTGCTGCAAACTGGAGAAAACACCATCGAATTACATTATTCTTCAAATGTGAGCAACGCACTGGGCGACGGCGTGCCCCGGGGCTGGTACGGCTACCATACCGATAAACACAGCTACGGCCCCCAGCAGGCGGTTTTGATTCCCTATGTGGAATTGACAATAGAACAATAAGAGAGGAGAAATACCATGTCCACCAAAAAAGGCATGAAAAAAAGCACCTATCTGATTCTCTGGTCGGTGATCTTCGCGCTGGTGCTTGGCGCGATGGGCATTGCCAACTATGAAGCCCTGAAATGGGATTCCGCCCTGACGCTGTACTTTGGCGAAGTGGGCGGCCAGCAGAGCGCCGAAGGGCAGGAGGGCGACAGCATTTACTTCCCCAGCGATTTCAAATCCGCCGAGGAACGCCTGGCCCACTCCACAGACATCTCCGCCCGCATCACCGGCGAAGGCGCGGTGCTGCTCAAGAACGACGGCGCGCTGCCCATGGCGGCGGGCAAGGTGAGCCTGTTCGGCATCGACAACAAAACCAACGGCTTAAAGGAAGTGCTGGAGAGCAAGGGCTTCACCGTGAACCCCACCCTGGCCGATTTCTATGCCAAGTCCACCCATGAAAGCGGCGTGAAGGGCCTGGCCGCGGGCAACGGCAGCGAGACCGGCGGCTGGGTGATCGACGAAGCGCCCCAGAGCGAATACACCGACGCCGTGAAGGCCAGCTACAAGGATTACAACGACGCTGCCATCGTGGTGTTCATGCGCACAGGTGCCGAGGGCAACGACCTGCCCTACGACATGAGCCGCTACGGCGGCAGCGCCGAGGAGCATTACCTGGAGCTGAACCAGAACGAAAAAGACCTGCTCACCGAAGTGGCCGCGTCCTTTGACAAGGTGATCGTGCTGATCTCCTCCGCCAACGCCATGCAGCTGGATTTCGTGGACGAAGCCGCCTACGGCATCGACGGCGTGCTGTGGTTCGCCCGCTGCCCCTATGACCCCATCGCCAATATCCTGCTGGGCGCGGTGAACCCCTCCGGCCGCCTGCCCGACACCTACGTGTACGACAACCTGTCCTCCCCCGCCATGCAGAACTTCGGCGACTTCCGCTATGTGAACGCCGACGGCACCCTGACCGGCTATTCCTATGTGAACTACGCCGAGGGCGTGTATGTGGGTTACAAGTACTATGAAACCCGGTACGAGGACAAGGTGCTGAACCAGGGCAACGCCGGGAATTACGATTATGACAAGACCGTGCAGTATCCCTTCGGTTTCGGCCTATCCTACACCACCTTTGAATGGAGCAACTTCAAGGTGGAGGAAAAAGACGGGATGTACACCGTGTCCGTCACCGTCAAAAACACCGGCGACAAGGCGGGCAAGGACGTGGCGGAATTCTACGTGCAGAGCCCCTACACCGCGGGCGGCGTGGAAAAGCCCGCCGTAGCCCTGGCCCAGTACGCCAAGACCAAGGAATTAAAGCCCGGCGAATCCGAAACCCTGACCGCCACCTTCTCCCAGATGGACATTGCCAGCTATGACGACGTGAACGCCAAGACCTTCGTGCTGGACGCGGGCGACTATTACTTCACCGCAGCCCAGAACGCCCACGCCGCCGTGAACAACGTGCTGGCTGCCAAGGGCTTTACCGCTTCCAATGGCATGACCGCCGACGGCGACGCCGCCATGACCCAGAAGATCAGCTACGCCGAACGGAAGCTGCTGAACATCGCCGTCACCGGCAAGGAAATCACCAATCAATTGGACGGCATCATCCGGGCCGAGGACGCGCCTTACCTGTCCCGCTCCGATTGGTCCGTGATGGAAAACAATGGACTGCGCTACGCCAACACCGTGGCCCCCGCCGCCTCCAAGGTGGGCAACGCCTCCGGTGACACCCCTGCCTGGTTCGTCAGCGCCGACGTGCTTGCCAAGCTGCAACTGACCGGCGCGGAAGCCGCCCTGAACCCCAACGACTTTAACGACGCGGAAAAGTACCCCGGCAAGGAAGCCTACACCTACGGCGCGGAAAACGGCATCGCGCTGGTGCAGATGATGGGCCTTCCCTATGACGATCCCAAGTGGGACGAGCTGCTGAACGAACTCAAGCTCTCCGAAGAACACGCCCTGTTCAACAAGTCTGGCTGGGGCTCCACCGCCGTGGATTCCATCGGCAAGCCCAAGACGCTGGAATTTGACGCGCCTCACGGCATCGCCAACTTCCTGACCGGCGAAACCCTGTACCACTATCCCTGCGCCACCATGCTGGCCGCCACCTGGAACCAGGAGCTGCAGCATGAATACGGCATCACCATCGGCAACGACGCCATCGCCACCAACACCTCCGGCTGGTACGCCCCCGGCATCAACATCCACCGCACCCCCTTCGGCGCACGCAACTATGAATACTATTCCGAGGACGCCGTGCTGACCGGCCTGTGCGCCGCCAACGTGACCGAAGGCACCGAAAGCAAGGGCATGCACGCCTACATCAAGCACTTCGTCATGAACGACGCCGACACCAACCGTGCCGCCAACGGCGCCGTGGCCGTGTGGGGCACCGAGCAGGCCGCCCGTGAAATCTATTTGAAGCCCTTCCAGTACGCCATCGAAAAGGGCAACGCCCAGGGCATCATGCTCACCATGTGCCGCGTAGGCTGGCAGTACACCTTTGGCAGCTATCCCCTGATGACCGC
Source organism: uncultured Eubacteriales bacterium (assembly GCA_900320085.1). Taxonomy (GTDB): domain Bacteria; phylum Bacillota; class Clostridia; order Christensenellales; family Aristaeellaceae; genus RUG563. The sequence continues at coordinate 618 of ONRC01000056.1, read as the reverse complement.
CATCTGCCGCGGCGAATACGGCTTCAACGGCTGCTACATCACCGACTACACCACCACCATGAAGGGCAAGGGCAGCGATATGTACCTGGCTGCGGGCGGCAATCTGGTGCATGCCACCGCGGAGCAGACCCTTTCCGACGTGAAGGCGGGCTGGTGCCGCGCGCTGATTCGCGACGCCGTGCACTCCATCCTGTACAACACCGCCAACTCCCTGGCCATGAATGGCATCGAGGGCGGCGAAAAGGCCAAGACCGCGCCCGTCAAGTCCGGCTTCCCCATCTACAAGATCGCCCTGTTCGCCTTTGACGCGGTGGTGGGCCTGCTGCTGCTGTTTGGCATGTTCAAGGTCTATTCCAAGTGCCGCATGACGGAAGAGCAGTTCCAGAACCGCAAGCGCATGACCGCCAAGGGCAAGCGCATCCTGCTCATCGTGCTGGCCGTGCTCTTCGTGGCCATCGTGCTCATCTTCATCTTCTGGGCCTGGCCGCTGCTGGTGAAGGCGTTTAAGATTTAAAAGGCACTTTAACGCACCAAGCGAAACGAAGCAGGGGCCTGTGCGGCCCCCGAACCCCCGCACCAGGGGACTTCGCCCCCTGGACCCATTAAGTGGATACTGCT
>ONRC01000058.1 GCA_900320085.1 uncultured Eubacteriales bacterium | reverse complement strand
CCGCTTCATGCGGACATTGCTCGTTTCGCCTGATTTCATCGCCGATGATATTCCCGCCACAGGCGGTCATCGGCGATTCATCCGCCGGGCCAGAAGCACAATGGCGTCAAGTCAGACTTCCGTGTTCCTTTCTGCTACAGTGGAAACCAACTTGATTCGTTCATTCAAGCAGTATCCACTAAATGGGTCCAGGGGGCGAAGTCCCCTGGTGCGGGGGGTACGGGGGCCGCACAGGCCCCTGCTTCGTTTCGCTTAGTGCGTTAAAGTGCCCTTCATTACATCATTGTTATCAGCAAGGAGAGCAATTACATGAGCAACCATTCCAAGGCGCGGAAGCAAAGTATGATGGCGGCTTTCTGCGGCATGGCGGCGGGGCTGTCCATGGTCATCCTGCTGCTGGGCGGGGTCATTCCCGTGGCCACCTACGCGGTGCCCATGCTGTGCGGGCTGCTGCTATTGCCCATTCTTTTGGAATTCGGGGAAAAGGCCGCCTGGGCCACGTTCTTTGCTGTGGCGGCGCTGGCGCTGATGCTGGACTTTGACAAGGAGGCGGCGTTCTTTTATCTGTTCATCGGCTACTATCCCATCGTGAAATGGCGGCTGGACAAGCTCAAGCCCAAAGCCCTGCGCATCGCGGCGAAAATCGTGCTGTTCACCGTTTCCATGGTGGTCATGTACGCGCTGCTTCAGCTCCTCTTCCCCGTCCTGGCGGTGCTGAAGGACTTTGAGGAAATGGGCGTCCTGCTGAGCGTCCTGTTCCTGGCGGCGTATGTTTTCTGCATGATGCTGTACGACTGGCTGCTGATCTATTACGTGATGCTCTACGGAAACAGAATCAGGCCCAAGCTGAAATTTCTGAAATGAGCGGACAGGAAAAACAATCGGAGAACAATTTCTCTCTTGACAAATATTCGACCAGATTGTATCATAAATGCACAAACCAGCGATGGAGAAGAGTAGCTTCCGATTGCACGGCAAAGGGAGCCGCCGATAGTGGGACGGCGGTGCGGACGGCGGAAGTGAATGGGCTCCTGAGGGCGCTCCGAAAGTGAAGGCGAGTAGGCAGCGACGGGCAACCGCTCCCGTTATCCCGGCGGCGCGTATCAACAGGTACGCGGCAGAGCGTGCTTCCGTTATCGGGAAGCAAAGCTGAGTGGCACCACGGAAATTCCGCCTCAGCGCACAGAATATGTGCGCTGGGGCGTTTTTCATTGAAAAGTTAAAAAACTGAAAGGACGGTACTTCCCATGAAAAAGATCATCGCTTTGGTTCTGGCCCTGGTCATGACGGTTTCCCTGTGCTCCCTGTCCCTGGCGGAGGAAAAGAAAGCCTTCAAAATCGGCATCTGCAACTTTGTGGACGACGCCTCCCTGAACCAGATCATCGCCAACATCCGCTCCCGGCTGGCAGAAATTGAAGCGGAAAAGGGCGTGACCTTTGAAATCCTGGAGGACAACTGCAACCTGGACGGCAGCGTGATGCAGCAGATCATCGCCAACTTCATTGCCGAGGAAGTGGACCTGATGGTAGGCGTGGCGACGCCCGTCGCCATGACCATGCAGGGCATGACCGAGGACAACCAGATTCCCGTGGTCTTCGCCGCTGTTTCCGATCCCGTGGGCGCGGGCCTGGTGGACAGCCTGGAAGCCCCCGGTGCCAACATCTCCGGCACCTCGGACTACCTGGATACCAACGCCGTGTTTAACCTGATCTTCGCCGCCAACCCCGAGGCCAGCAAGATCGCCCTGCTGTACAACCCCTCCGAGGACGCCTCCACCGCTCCCATTGCCGCGGCCAAGGAAATCCTCACCGCCAAGGGCGTTTCCTTTAAGGAATATTCCGGCAGCGGCATTTCCGAAGTGATGCTGGCCGCCGACGCCATCGTGGCCGACAGCATGGACGCCGTGTTCACCCCCACCGACAACACCATCATGGCCGCCGAGCTGGCCATTTATGAAACCCTGGCCGAGGCGAAAATCCCCCACTACACCGGCGCGGACAGCTTCGCCCTCAACGGCGCGTTCCTGGGCTACGGCGTGGACTACGCCAACCTGGGCAAGGAAACCGCCAACATGATCGCGGACATCCTGGTGAACGGCGCGGACGTGGCGACTACCCCCGTCAAGACCTTTGACAACGGCACCGCCACCGTGAACACCGAAACCTGCGCCCTGATCGGCTATGACTACGACGCCATCGCCGCCGCCTTCGCCCCCTTCTGCACCACCGTGCAGCCCATCACCACCGCCGAGAGCTTTGATGAATTGGGAGAGTAATGCCCAAAAGCCTTCCCCTCGCAGGGGAAGGTGGGCCGCGCGGAACATAGCGAGATAGATAAGTCAAGCCAATTCGCGCGGCTCGGATGAGGTGAACTCTCATGTTGATATGTGAACTTGTTACGAAAAGGAGTACCTCATCAGTCAGGCGCGAATCTTCTTGTTCTCACTTATCAAGTTGGCTCCGCGCCTGACAGCTTCCCCTGCGAGGGGAAGCCTTTTGGCTTGTTCTTTACTTGTTAAAAAGAGGAAACAACATTGACCATTAAATTCCTCACTCCCTCCTCCCCCTTATGGAACCGCGTCGCTTCCTACGCCGAAGCCTGCTCCTGGAGCGCGGGAAAAGTCCTGGCCCGGGACATGCGAAGCGGCGCTTTCACGGACTGGGAGCGGGTGCTTGCCGCCCTGGATGGGGACCGCGTCTGCGGCTACTGCACTGTCACGAAAACGGACTGCATCCCCGACGTGCCCTACACACCCTACATCGGCTTCGTGTTCGTGGACGAATCCTGCCGGGGCCAGCGCCTCAGCCAGCGGATGATCGAAGCCGCCATGCAGTACCTCCAATCCGTGGGCTTCGACCGGGTGTACCTGACCAGCGATCACGAAAACCTGTATGAAAAATACGGCTTCACCGTCATCGACCGCAAAACCGCTTTCTGGGGAGCGGAGGAAAAAATCTACACGCGGAAAATATAAACAGGGAAAGGAATCGAAAATGGAATTCCGGAAAGTGTTCGACACGATTCCCGAGCAATTCGACCGTTACCGCCCGCGGTACAGCCCGGCGCTGTTTGCGGACCTGATCGCATACGCCGCTATCGCGCCGGACAAAACCTTGCTGGAGCTGGGCCCCGGCACCGGACAGGCCACCGACCCCATCCTGGCCACAGGCTGCGATTATCACGCCATCGAGCTGGGTGAGCATCTGTATGAAAAGATGAAGGAAAAATACGGGCGTTTCCCGAATTTCCATATCGTCAACGACGACTTCATCACCCACGATTTTGGCAGCCAGACCTTTGACCTGATTTATTCCGCCGCCACCATCCAGTGGATTCCCGAAGAAACCGCTTTCTCCAAAACCTTTGCCCTGCTCAAGCCGGGCGGCGTCTTAGCCATGATGCTGACCCAAGGGGATTACCGCACGCCCAACGAAGCGCTGTACCAGAAAATCCAGCAGGTATACGCCGCGTACTTCAAGCCGGACATTCCCTATTCCCACGGCGCTTTCCACTATGACCACGCCGTCCATTACGGCTATGTGGATTTTGAAAAGCGGGCATACCCCGGCCAGCGGGTGCTGACCGCTGACGAATATGTGGCTTACAGCGGCACCCACTGCGACCATCTGGTGATCCCCGAGCCGGATAAGACCCGTTTCTTTTCCGGCCTAAGAGATGCCGTGTTGGAGGCGGGGAACCGCATCGTGTTCAACGATACGTTCATTCTGTATCTGGCGAAGAAGCCCATTTCATCACATCACACAAACGGAGATAAACAACCATGACGCCTGACAAACTGCTTGCCCTGGGCCAGACGGCCCTGGAGCTGGGCCTGGTAAACGCCCTGACGGTGCTGGCCCTGTTCCTGTCCTATTCCATGCTGAACGTGTGCGACCTGAGCACCGACGGGTGCTTTACCTTAGGCGCGGCAGTGGGCGCGCTGGTGGCCATTTCGGGCCATCCCTGGCTGGCGCTGCCCGGGGCCATGCTGGCGGGGGCGGCCAGCGGCTTTTTGACCGCCACGCTGCAAATGCGCATGGGCGTGCAAAGCCTGCTGGCGGGCATCGTGGTGAACACCGGCCTGTATTCCCTGAATATGGCGCTCACCGGCAACAAGGCCACCCTGCCCATGAACAAGACCACCACCGTGTTCACCATGGCTAAGGGCTTGCTGAAAGACACCCCCTTCGCCGGGCAGTACACCCTGATCGTGATGCTGATCGCGGTGGCGCTGGTGGTGCTGTTCCTGTGCTTTTTCCTGCGCACGAAGCTGGGCCTGGCCATCCGCGCCACGGGCAGCAACGCGGACATGGTGCGCTCCTCCTCCATCAACCCCGCCTTCACCACCACCGTGGGCCTGTGCGTCAGCAACGCGTTCACGGCGCTGTCGGGCTGCCTGATGGCCCAGCAGCAAAAGAACTATGAGGTGAACATGGGCAGCGGCATGGTGACGGTGGCGCTGGCCTCCCTGCTGATCGGCGGGGTCATCATCAGCAAGCATCGGTCGGTGCCCCTCCGGGCCGTCGGCGCGGTGATCGGCGCGTTCCTGTTCCGGCTGGTGTACGCCCTGGCCCTGCGGCTGAACATGCCCGCGTTCATGCTCAAGGCCGTGTCCTCCCTGATCGTGGTGCTGGCCATCTCCGGCCCGTACCTGAGAAAGCAATTGCCGCTGATGCTCAAATCCGTAGGGATGCGGAAGCGCCCCGCTTCCCTGCCGGAAGGAGGGCGGTAAGATGCTGATTTTAAACGAAGTATCCAAAACCTTCAACCCCGGCACGGTGAACGCCAAGCTGGCGCTGGACAAGCTGAGCCTGCACATTCACAAGGGCGATTTCGTTTCCATCATCGGGGCCAACGGCGCGGGCAAATCCACCCTGTTCAACGCCATCTGCGGCAGCTTTTTCCCGGATCACGGGTCGGTGATCATGGACGGGCGGGACATCACCTGGATGCCCGAGCACCAGCGGGCCAAGCAGATCGGCCGGCTGTTTCAGGATCCCATGCGCGGCACCGCGCCGGACATGAGCATCGAAGAAAACCTGGCCTTGGCCGCGGGCAACGGCGGATGGCTGAGCCGGGTGTCGGGCGCGGATAAGAAAGCGTTCCGGGACAAGCTGGCCCTGCTGGACATGGGCCTGGAGGACCGGATGAAGCAGCCGGTGGGCCTCTTATCCGGCGGACAAAGGCAGGCGCTTACCCTGCTCATGGCCACCTACCACATCCCCAAGCTGCTGCTCTTGGACGAGCACACCGCCGCCCTGGACCCCGGCACCGCCGAAAAGGTGCTGGCCCTGACCCGCTCCATCGTGGAGGAAAATAAAATCACCTGCCTCATGATCACCCACAACATGCAGTCCGCCCTGGACCTGGGCAACCGCACGCTGATGATGAACCAGGGCCACGTGATCTATGACGTGACCGGCGAGGAACGGGCGAAGCTCACCATTCACGACCTCACCGATAAATTCCGCCAGGCCAGCGGCAAGGCCCTGGATAATGACCGGATGCTGCTGGGCATTGACAGCAAAGGAAAATGAAAGCATTGAACAAGCCCCTGCAATGACGCAGGGGCTTTTATGATCCCCAAAACAGGAGAGACCTCCTGGTCCTCATAGACCAGGAGGTCTTCCATAGACACCTGCAGCAGCTTGGCCAGGGCCAGCAGGTTGTCTACCGTGGGCAGGCACTCGCCGTGCTGCCACTTGTAAATGGCCTGCGGGTACTCAAACCCGAAATAGGCTTGCAGATCCCGCACGGTCAGCCCGGCGTCCCGCCGGTGCCGCTCAATGCTGCGGCCCGTGCCCGCCAGGTCGATGACCGGAAAAGCGGTCTGGGTGTACATCGAACCATCCTTTCTGCGTTCAGCGTGGAAAGTATCCTACAGATGCGGAATGAAAACCGGAGTGTCATTCCTGAATACAAGACGGTTCATGTAAGCGGTGAAACTGGGATCATTATAAAGTGAGAAAGCCAGTTTGTCAAGAGATAAATTTACAGAATGTTCACAGAAAATTCAAACTACTGGTTGAATGACAAACCCGTTTTCCTGTGTTATCCTATGTCCATCGAACGGAGGAACGAACGAAAGCGAAAGCCTCCGGACGAAGAAGTCCGGCAGAAAACCAGGCTTCGGACATGCACCTCCGTCGGCAGGAGATCAGGCGCACACAGCAGCGCTGTCAGACGGCAAGCAGGAATCGGCAAGCCCATGTCTTCCCTTTCCAGGCCGTGAGGCACCATGCAACCCCATAGTGAACCGTTCCGCCAGGGAGGTGGAAAACCTATGGAAGGTGTCGGCAGCAAACGACGATTTTAGCTTCATTGTAAATTGATGATTCTTCATCGCGTCTGTCTGCTTCAATTGCATGTCTATGGCACCCGCCACGGCCGGTGTGCCGACCGGAAAAACCGGGAAATCAGGGTGAGCATTATCTGGCTGGATTCGGGCGCGGTTATGGAATGGGAACGCCCGACAGCAGCGGCACAGGACGCAAACAGGTGATGCGCGCAATGGCTTCGCAAGGCTTCCGGAACGCATTTTCTGCCATATGTCCCTCCGGCGGAACGGAAAAGACAGCCCTTCCGCCGGGAGGAAATACCTGTCTACAGGGAAAAAACAAACACCGATCATCATGGTATCTTCATGATGTATAAAAACCCGAAACGGGGAGAACACAGGCACTTTGATCAAGGAAGGAACGTGGGAGCGATGACGGCTCTCCGCAGAGAAACGGCCCACGGTACGGGCGGCTGAAATGCCCCCGGCGTCCGGCGCGCCTCGTAGCACAGGCGGCGCGGCCCTCTCTGCCCCGGCTTTTGGTTTGGCGAAAACGCCGAAAGCACGGTGGTTCCGGCCTTGCGGGTACGCCCCCGCAGGCAATTCCGGGGAAGCTGGAGAGCAATCGATTGTATCCCCGGATCAAGGCCCTTTGTCCTCGCGGCGGCTGGAATGCCGTCAGCAATGAGGAAAGGAGGAAAAGGAATATGAGCTATCTTGAAAGCTTAAAAACTGAGGCGAATTACACCCGCACCCTGAACGGCGCGCTGACCCACGGCAGCACCGGCGACGCCTGCCTGGACTTTTTTGCTGTGGCGGGCGGCATGCGCTACCGCAAACGCGGCGATCAGATCAACCTGTTCGACCGGGCGTACATCGAAACCCCGGAGCTGGCGGCGAAGCTGCTGTTCCATCTGCGGGACATCCGCGGCGGCATGGGCGAACGCACCCTGTTCCGCACTTTGCTGCGTCATGTGGCCTTTGCCTGGCCCGAAACCGCGAAGAAGAACGTCAAGTACATCGCGGAGTTTGGCCGCTGGGACGACCTGCTGTGTTTGCTTGGCACCCCCGCCGAGGAAGAGGCGGTCCGGGTGATCAAGCTGCAATTGGCAGACGACATGGCCGCGCTGAAAAAGCGCGAGCTGGGCGACGAGGACGCGCACATTTCCCTGCTGGCGAAATGGCTGCCCTCCGACAACACATCCAGCCCCAAGACCCGCGCCGCTGCCCGGAAGCTGATTCAGGCCCTGGGTATGGACAGCCGGGAATACCGCGCCATGCTGACCAGCCTGCGCGCCCGCATCGGCCTGGTGGAACGGACGCTGACAAAAAAGCAGCCCGGCAAGGTGAATTATGAGGCCGTGCCCGCCCAGGCGATGCTGAAATACCGCTGCGCTTTTGCCAACAAGGACGGCAGCCGCTTCGGCAATTACCTGAAGGAAGTAAAAAAGGGAAGCCGGCGCATCCACACGGAAACGCTGTTCCCCTACGAAGTGCTTCGGCCCTTCTTCAATAACGACTGGTGCAGCGTCACCGACCCCAAGGGGATGGCCGCGCTGGAAGCGCTGTGGAACTGCCTGCCCGGTGAGATCGGCAGCCAGAACGCCATCAGCGTGGTGGACACGTCCGGTTCCATGTACTGGGCGGAAAAGCTCAAACCCGCGCTCATTTCCCAGGCGATGGGCCTCTACTGCGCCGAGAGGTGCCCGGGGGTATTTCACAACCACCTGATCACCTTTGAGAGCACGCCCCACCTGATGGAAATTCACGGGAATACCCTGCGGGACAAGCTGCGCTACATTGGGTCTCTGCCCGTTGGCGGCAGCACGAACCTGGAAGGCGTGTTCGACCTGATCCTGAGCACGGCGTTAAGCGCTCACGCGAAGCAGGAGGAAATGCCCGCTGTGCTCTATATCTTCTCCGATATGGAGTTCAACTGCGCCATGCGCAACGCGGACAAAACCGTGTACGAAGCGTGCAAGGCAAAGTTCGAGGCCCACGGCTACCAGATGCCTGCCGTGGTGTTCCACAACGTGAACAGCTGGCAGATGCAGGCTCCTGTCACCGCCCATACCCGCGGCACGGCCCTGCAAAGCGGCGCGAGCACCCACGCCCTCAAAGAAAAGTTTGACGGCAACATCACCCCCATGGATCACATGCTGCGGGTGCTGAACGGAGAAAGATACAGCATGATCCATGCCTGACCCTTCCCGACCGATCAGACTTCCCATGCCGGGGAGGTCTTTTTTTATTTTTGGAGAACCGGGAGATCGCAAAAGGAGCCGCGCATCCCTGCGCGGCTCCTGTCGTTTATTCTTTTATTTATTCCGCGTTCACGGACACGATGCGGCCCTGGCCGTAGGGGTTTTCGTACCCTTCGCCCACAACGCCGCCCAGGGTGCCGGTGATGTAGTCGATCAGCACCTGGTTGTCCAGCTTCACGGACTGCTGCAGCACCTTGCAGCCTTCGAACATGGTGTAGCCGTCGCCATTGTTCAGCAGCTGGTAATCGTGGGAAACGACCTTGTATGTCTTGGCGGGGTCGATGGGTTCACCGGCCACCAGCACGTTGCGCACGCGGCGTTCCATGGTTTCGTCCACATGGTCGAACATCTTGCTTTCGTCCTGCACGCAAGGGGTGGGGATGGTGGAATCCACTTCAAAGGTAAGGCCGGCCACATGGTCAAAGCCGCCAAATTCACCGGGCAGGGAATGGACGGACCATTCCAGCGCATCCAGCACCTGCTGGCCGGTCGCCTCGATCACGGTGAGGCTGTTACCGAAGGGATGCACCTTCAAAATGTCGTTCAGGGTAATGTCACCCTTGTTGATGGATACGCGGATACCGCCGCCGTTGACGAGCGCGATGTCGGCCTCGCCGGACTGATCCAGGTACGCGTCGGCGCACAGGTCGCCCAGGTTGGTTTCCGCGTTGCGGATAATGCGGACAGATTTGCCGTCCTCGGTCTTCGCCACGGGGTCGTAGATGATCAGATCCACGGCGGTGGAGGCCACGACCTGCTTGAGCTTTTCATTCAGCACGCCGGAAGCGGCAGTGACCGCTTCACTGGCGGCGTTGTTCAGACCCAGCAGCTGGGGCGCGGGGGTCTTGAGCGTCCAGGAATACAGTTCGGAAGAAATCTTGCCGTCGGTGGCGATGGTCAGCACGCCGATGTGTTCCATCTTGGTGCCGCAGCCACTGCGGACGACATCCTGACCGTCCTTGTTCTTCATCACGACCTGATCGGTGTCATGGCTGTGGCCGTCCAGCCAGGCGTCGATGCCGTTGGTGTGGGCGATCACGTCGCTGTACATCCAGGGAGAGCACTCGGCTTCGTTGCCCATGTGGGCCATCACGATCACGTACTGCGCGCCTTCGGCCCGGGCGTCGTCCACGGACTTCTGCACGGCGTTGTACACGGCTTCGCCGGTTTCATCCTGGAAGAAACCGTAAATGAATTTCCCGTTTTCATCCATGAAATAGCGGGGAGTGGAGGAGCGCAGGGACATGGGAGTGGTCACGCCCACGAAAGCGATCTTCACGCCGTCGAATTCCTTGATGACATAGGGCTGGAAGACCGGTTCGCCTTCCTTGTTGAAGTTGCAGCTGATATAGGGGAAGTTCGCCTTCTTTGTCAGCTCCAGGAACCGGTCCATGCCATAATCGAATTCATGGTTGCCGGGGATGGCGACGTCGTAGCCCACGGTGTTCATGATGTCGATGATGGCTTCGCCGGTGGTCATGGTGCCGATGGGCTCGCCCTGGATGGCGTCGCCGTCGTCCACCAGCAGCACGTAGTTGTCTTTGGACAGGCTTTCCTTCACGGCGTACAGCCCGGCGTAGCCCCAGCCCTGGTCGATACCGCAGTGCACGTCGCTGGTGAACAGGATCACCAGGTTCTTTTGCAGCGCAGGCGCGGCTTCTTCAGCAAAGGCCACGCCGCACAGCATGGTCAGCGCAAGCAGCAAGCATACGATCTTTTTCATGTTGTTCCCTCCTCTGAACGATTTGCAATCAGAATTGCTGATTTTATTTTACTTCAAACAGCGCCATTTTTCAATAAGCAGATGATGCTTTTTGATATTTTTTTCCCATATTTACCATGCCGCTTGCAACCTCTGAAAAAATTTCAAAATTGCAAAAAAATAGTTGACAAAGAAGTCGTCGTTTGCTATAATATCTTCTGCGGTCGAGAGTGGAGCTTTCGAGCGTATGGTAATGGGGAATGGTGTAACGGCAGCACCTACGACTCTGACTCGTATTGTCAAGGTTCAAATCCTTGTTCCCCAGCCATTTGCCTCCATTGTCTAGAGGCCTAGGACGCCGCCCTCTCAAGGCGGAAACATGGGTTCGAATCCCATTGGGGGTGCCACCCAGAACGCCGCCTTGAATACAGGGCAGGCGTTTTTTATTATGTTAAAAATTCCTTTTTTGCTTGACCGGAGCAGGCAAAAGCATTATGATACATGATGGTCGTTTTTTTTCAATCGGCGCAAAGGAGCGGCAGCATGAACAAAAAAGCGAAGCCGGATACGGGCATGAGCATCGTGGACGGGGTGATCTGGCAGCAGATTCTTCTTTTTTTCTTCCCGATTCTGCTGGGCACATTTTTCCAACAGCTGTATAACACTGCCGACGCCATGATCGTGGGCAAGTATGTGGGCAAGCAGGCCCTGGCGGCGGTGGGCGGCTCCACGGGCAATCTGATCAACCTGATCGTGGGCTTTTTTATCGGCCTGTCCTCCGGCGCGACGGTGATCATTTCCCAGTTTTATGGCGCGCGGCAGAACGACCAGGTGTCCCGCACGGTGCATACCGCCCTGGCCCTGGCCATCACGGGCGGCCTGCTGCTGACGGTGTTTGGCTATCTGCTCTCCCCCACGCTGCTGCAAATGATGAACACGCCCGAGGACGTGATGGAACCGGCCGTCACCTACATCCGCATTTACTTCATCGGCATGGTGCCGTCGCTGATTTACAACGTGGGCAGCGGCATCCTGCGGGCGGTGGGCGATTCCCGGCGGCCGCTGTATTTCCTGATTGCCGCCTGCATGACCAACATCGTGCTGGACCTGTTCCTGGTGATGGGCCTGGATATGGGCGTGGCGGGCGCGGCCTGGGCCACCATCCTTTCCCAGACCGTCAGCGCCGTGCTGGTGGTCCTGGTGCTGGTGCGCACGCCCATGGCGTACCATCTGGACGTGCGCAAAATCCTCTTCCATGGCGATCTGCTGACCCGCATCGTGCGCATCGGCCTGCCCGCCGGCTTGCAGTCGGTGATGTATTCCATTTCCAACGTGATCATTCAGACCTTCGTGAACGGCTTTGGCACCGACGTGTCCGCCGCCTGGAGCGCCTGGGGACGCATGGATGGCCTGTACTGGATGATCCTGAACGCCTTCGGCATTTCCATCACCACCTTCGTGGGCCAGAACTTCGGGGCCATGAAGTTTGACCGGGTGAAGCAGGGCGTGCGCCAATGCCTGCTGATGGCGCTGGCCGCCGCCGCCATGTGTACCGCGCTGATGCTGCTGTTCGGGGAGCAGATTTATCATCTCTTTGCCAACGAGGAGGAGGTCATTGCCCGGGGCATGGAGATCCTGCGCCTCATCTCCCCCTTCTTCGTCACCTATGTGTTCGTGGAAATACTGTCCGGCGCGCTGCGCGGCGCGGGCGAATCGCTGATGCCCACGCTGTTCACCTTCTTCGGCGTGTGCGTGCTCAGGCTGGTGTGGCTGCTGGGCTTCGTGTCCCGCAATCCCTCCGTGCCCCTCACCATGGTCAGCTACCCCGTCACCTGGATCGTCGCCTCCACCCTGTTCATCGTCTACTACCTCAAGGGCGGCTGGATGAAGCGCTGCCAGGAGCGGCTGGTGACAAAAACGCAGGGATAAGTGGAACTGGGAAAACAAATTTTTTGCCGCACGGGCGAAACAATCCTTGCGGCTTTTTCGTCTATATAGGTGAATACGGTTTTGGGAGCGATCGGAAATGAAAAAACTGCTGAGTTTTCTGATGGCAGGATGGTTGATCCTTGGGGGTTGGATGCCGGCATCAGCCGAATCCATTGGTCAATCCTGGTTCATCAACAGTGGCGACGCTGAAAAAACTGTGCCGCTTTACGAAGGACCAGGGAAGGCCGAACCGCCGATTGGCGCGCTGTTTTCCGGAACAGAAGTCATCTATTTGGAAAACACGTCTGACGGATGGGTTCATGTACAGGTGGCAGACCTGGATGCTTATATAGAAGCGCAGTATCTGGACAGATCAGCCGCCGACGTTTCGTACTTCCGCCCGCCCATGCAGCCGATGAAAGAAGGAGCAACAGCAGACATTTGCTTTTCCATCAACGGCGGGCAGGCCGATGCGGTGCTCACCGCCTATGATCCCGCCTGGATTCTGGGGATCTTCGGCGATCAGTATTTGGTGCAGTTTGAAACCTGGATCTCGGAAAACGAAACGGGGATGCTGGTCGGCTATGCCCCGGCCAGCACGTTTGAGGAAGGAAAGCTAAAAAGCGCATCCACCCTGGGCTTTGCCCTGCGCGACGCGCCGACTTACCATTGGCCCGCTCCTGACCGGCCTGAACCAACCGGAGATAGGATGCCCAAAGGAGCAACGTTCACCATCGTTTCCGGCCGCGTATCTTCAAGTAGTGAACGCGAAAACGGCTACCTGATCCCGGAGGATCATTACCTTCGCGTCCTTGTCTATGATCCCGACGGAACGGCTTACACCGTCTGGTTAGGTATCGAGGATGTCAGCTTCGATCCCGGCTTGATGCTGCCGGAAATCATGAGCCTCGGATAAATGTACAAGCAAAAAGCCATAGCAGGCGCACCTGCTATGGCTTTTTACTTGACGCTTTATTCCACCGCCAGGAGGTAGTAGTACAGGGGCTGTCCGCCCGCGTGCACCTCCACGTCGCAGTCGGGGTACAGCTCTTCGATTTCCGCGCCCAGGGCTTCGGCGTCCTCCTCCTTGGTGTCCGCGCCGTAGTAAACCGTGATCAGCCCGTCGTCCTCGGTCACGATGGCCTTGAGCAGCTCCAGCGCCACGTCATGCACGCTGTCGGACTTGAACTCCACCTTGCCGTTGTGCAGGCCGATAATGTCACCCTCGGAGATATGCATGTCCTCAAAGTCGCTGTCGCGGACGGCGTAGGTGATGGTGCCGGTGCGCACCTTCTGGGCCGCTTCGTCCATCCGCGCGGCGTTCTCGTCCGCGCTCAGGTCGGGCTGGAAGGCCACCGCCGCGGCGATGCCCATGGCCACATTCTTGGTGGGGATGACCACCACGTTTTTATCGCTGATCTTCGCGGCCTGCTGGGCAGCCAGGATGATGTTGCCGTTGTTGGGGAACACGAACACGGTTTCCGCGTTCACGGATTCGATGGCCTTGGACAGATCCTCGATGGAGGGGTTCATGGTCTGCCCGCCCTCCACGATGGCGTCCACCTGCAAATCCTTCAGGATGCTGGAGAAGCCTTCGCCCAGGGACACGCTCACCATGCCGTAAGGCTTGGGCGGCTCCTTCCGGTGCTGCTCCGCTTCTGCCTGTTCTTTCAGGCGGCGGGTCTCCAGCAGGTTTTCCACTTCAATGTCGGTCAGCTCGCCCAGCTCCATGCCGTACTGCATCACCCGCCCGGGGTCATTGGTATGTACGTGGGCGGTCAGTCCTTCTTCCTTGCCGCCTTCCAGCTGCACCATGTCCCCCATCCGGTTCAGGCGGCGGCGGAAATGGTCGATGTCGCTGTCCTGCGCTTCCTCCTTGATGTGCTTGACCTGGAAGCGGATGTGGTAGGGATATTTGATTTCTTCGATGGCGTCGTGGTCGTCCACAAATTCGGCGGCCTCGGCGGCGGCTTCTTCTTCCGCGGCTTCCTCAATGGTTTCGCCCCGCAGCACGGCGGCGTAACCGGTGTAGATGAGCAGCAGCCCGCGTCCGCCCGCGTCCACCACGCCCGCCTGCTTGAGCACAGGCAGCATTTCGGGGGTGCGCTTCAGGATCGCTTCGCCGCTTTGCAGGATCACGTTGAACAGCGCGTCGTAATCCTCCGGCGCGGCCTCGGCCTGCTTGACCGCCTCCTCGGCGATGGTGCGGGCCACGGTCAGGATGGTGCCCTCCTTGGGCTTCATGACCGCCTTATAGGCGGTTTCCGCGCCCTTTTGCAGGGCGGCGGCGAACTGGACGGGGGTGATTTTGTCCACGCCCTTTAACGCCTTCGCAAAGCCGCGGTAGAGCTGGCTGGTGATGACGCCGCTGTTGCCGCGGGCGCCGCGCAGCGCGCCCTTGCTGAGGGCTTCCGCCGCTTCGTCCGCCCGGGCGAATTCCTTGGAATTGACCTCCCGGGTGGCGCTGGCCATGGTGAGGGACATATTGGTGCCGGTGTCCCCGTCGGGCACGGGGAACACGTTCAGGGCGTCCACCATCTCCCGGTTCTTTTCCAGTAAGGCCGCGCCTGCGATCACCATTTCCCGCAGCAGCAGCCCGTCGATCGACTGTACCTGTATCAAAGGATTTCCCTCCGTTCAAAATCGTGGAAAATCAAATGCGGATGCCTTCCACGGAAATGTTGACGGAGCGAACCTTGACCCCCGTCATGCTTTCGAGCTTGTAGCGCACGACCTCGACGATGGTTTTGCACACCTCGGCCACGGAAATGCCGTATTCAACCACGATGAACAAATCCACGTCCAGCTGGTCATCCACCAGGCGCACCTGCACGCCCTTGCTCAAATTTTCCCGGCCCAGCCATTCCACCAGACCGTCCTTGGCCCGCTTGGAACACATGGCCACGATGCCGTAGCATTCCAGCGCCGCATAACCAACGACCTTGAGCATCACGTCCTCAGCGATAAAGATCGTGCCCAGATCATTCTTGATTTTGCACTCCATAAATTACGAACCTCCTTGGTCGGTTCTGATTCAGATGGACATTCTGAATCAATTTATAGTATAATGGATTTTGGCTTTCGATGCAAGCCTTGAAAACCGAAACATCGAATTTTTTCCATATAAATTTGCGGATTGACTTATGCTTTCCCCTGTGCTACAATAAACCGAAACCATTATTCAGAGATTTTGGGAGGAAACAACCATGAAGCACATTCAGACTTTGAACACCCGCAACCTGTGCGAATCCGCCAAGAATGGCGGCTGCGGCGAATGCCAGACCTCCTGCCAGTCCGCCTGCAAGACCAGCTGCGGCATCGCCAACCAGAAGTGCGAAAACAAGGCCCAGAAGGAAAGCAAATAATCCTTCGCCTCATGCCGCCTGCGGGCGGCATTTTTTCTGTCAATGGATGAAATGAAAAGGGCACTATAACGCTGTAAAACATTTTCCAAAAGCCTTCCCCTCGCAGGGGAAGGTGGGCCGCGCGGAATCAAGATTGAGAGAGAAGTCATGCCTTTTCGCGCGGCTCGGATGAGGTGAACCCATCCGACAATAAATGAACAAGTAGCAGGGAGGAGCACCTCATCCGTCAGGCGCGAATTGACTTGAACACACTTTCTAACTTGGCTCCGCGCCTGACACCATCCGGGGCTGCCGCCCGGCCTTCGCTGAAAACAGTCCACTGGACTGTTTTCCTGGCGCTGC
>ONRC01000059.1 GCA_900320085.1 uncultured Eubacteriales bacterium | reverse complement strand
TCATCCACGCAAGGTTGCTGTCCTGCGGGATGCGGATGATTTCGCCAGGCAGCAGCACGATGAAATCCGTTTTCAGATCATACACACTGCCGCTTTCATTGTGCTCCACCACTTCGGGATAGCCGTCGTCCGCATTTTCTTTGTCAGTTTCTTCAGTATCCGCCCCATGATATTCGTATGAGCTATCTTCTGCTTTCCGCATCCGGCGATATTCGTTGTTATCCATATTGCTGCTATTTCTGTATGATGTATGATTGATCATTTTCTTCTCTCCATTTTTCTGCATAGTGGAATCCCTGATTGCTGTCATGAACATTATACGCGAGAACAAATGTTCTGTAAATAGCCAACTTTTTCTCGTCTACTCCGTTGACAATAAATACGTTTGACAGCTATGAGTGAGATTGTCAAGGGTAATTTTAGATTATTCCAGGATATTTGCCAAAGGGCTATAATTTATTTTTTGATCAACCAATTTATTTGTGAATAAAATGCGGGATGAGAAATTATTTCAGGCAAGGAACGAAACTGCAGGAATACTGGAAATATTTCAAGGTTAGGGGGCACAGCACGGAACAGCTTATCGCCCGCACATTGTTCGCAAATAAGTCGCTGAAGTGGGAAAGCCGCGCGCCTTTGCGCAATTTATTGTACCTTATCTTTATTGTACCTTATCGGGATATTTGACGCTTACCCTTATCTTATCCCTGAATGTCGAAGCAGGAAAGTATCGGGTCATTAACGATAAACCCGTCGTTCATCCAGGTGGTTTGTGCCGCAGACTCTGTGCCTCCGGGATTGATGGATGTACCTACACCCTTGGTGATGACGACATGTTGTTGCTGCATCCTGATTTGCTAATCGGTAAATAAAACTCGCGTCCCATTAGGAAACGGAGCAGGATGTAATACCCGGAGGCAGAACGTCCTGGGCTTTAGGAGAGGCTTGTCCTACTGAAGAAAGGGACTGCCTCAAATCAGGAAGCAGTTACCAGTTAAATAATAAAACTGATAAAAATATGGCACGAAATTGCAACCAGATTGGTACAATCTCGTGCCATATTCATTTGAAAAATGAGCTTTGCGACAGCCCCTGCTTTTTGTTTATTGCGGTTTCCGGCTTTGTTCAACCTGTCTTTTTAATTCTTCTTCGCTTTCGCCATCACGGATACGGCGGGCGGCGACTACCCGGCGATCAGCGTCCTTTTCCACGCAGGTCACCAGAACCAGCAGCTGGTCATCCGTTTGCACATCGATTGGACAGGTGTGCACGGAGGCGGTGATCAGGGCGTTGATGGCTGTTTGCCGGTCTTGAATATTTGCGGAGCACAGGGCGTAGAAATCCAAATAATGGCTGTCCCTCTCCTCCGTGCTGACGGTGCCCGCGGCAAAGATCACATAGCGACCGGTCTCATACATCGTGTCAAAGGTGATAAAGGGATCGTTGTGATAAAAGGTGCTGTTTTCATAGTTCCTGAGGCTGCCGAACATGGCCCCGCTTTTCATGTTGTGGCCGTAAATGAGATAGGCGTAGGGGCGGGTTTTCAGGCTGATCACCGAATCCAAGAACAGCGCGCCGTTCACGTTGCTGCTGCCCATGGCGTCGTGATCGAGATAAAATACGTTATCCCGCTGCACCACGGCTTCATCCAGCATTCGATAAATGGACAGCCAGCCCACGATATACTTGCTTTCTTTCCGCAGAGCTTTGAACCGGCTGCTGACGGTCAGGTTGGGATTGCCCGGATAGCTGACGGTGGGCAGGCGCGGAATGGGCGATGGAGTGGGCTCGGCCGTTATGGCGGGCGTCGGCGCGGGCGTTTCTTCCGGGGTCGGCGCAGGCGTATGAGTCGGCGCTTCCGTTACGGGGATCGGCTCCTCTGTGAAATCGGCATGATAAATGGTTTGAAGATTGTCAGCGGTATGGCGGGAAGAAAGCAGATCGACGCCATAGCCGATCAGCTTCACCAGCCCGAACAGCAAAAGCGCCAATCCCGCCAGCACCACAACCACCCGTCCCCAGCGCAAGCGCCTGTATCGGCTACGATAGCGCCGTGAACGGTCTCGGCGCGGCTGCCATTGCTGCATCTTATTCCTCCTGACAGAACAAGGCATACCAGTATGTCCTGATATGCCCTGCAAAATAAAGCTTACTTTTGCTGCGCCTTTTTGCGTCTGCCAGTATAAACCACGGCGGAGACTGTGGCCAGGCCCAGCAGGATGCAGCACAGCCACAGGGGAAGATTGGTCTGATCGCCTGTCTTGGGTACTTTATAATTGATGATCTTGCCGCCATTATAACAGCGGTCCGTTTCCCCAGCATGCTTGCCCACGTTTTCGTAACGTACCGTGTAGCCATCCGGTACGCTTTCGATCAGATAGTAGTCCACGTCATCCGGGAACCATGCTTCATAATACCATTCATTGGCGCTTACGATCTTCTTGTTGAATTTCTTATGTGCCACCGTGCCGTCCGGCTTATACAGCACCCAATCAATGCTGTCCTCATATTCGCCCGGCCAAAGCTTCGTAAAGGTGAACCGATAGGTATAGGGTACAGGTGTGGGAGTGGGCACGGCCACGGTATTTTCAAACAGAATCGCTTCCTTTTTTCCCTCTGTTGCCTGGCCCAGCACACCTAATTCGTCAACAGTGATCGAATAGATGATCTTGTCATCGCTTCCATAAAACAAATCAACGTGAATATGATACTGCGTATGATCGTATTTGACCGTATCGGTATCCTGATCCAACAGCCGGACTGTATAAGTAAACCGCTGCAATCCCACACAATGCACAGCAAAGGCGCTGGTTTCTCCCACTCTCAGCGGGAGCACTTGCAGCAGGTTTTCCTCGCTGTCATACAGCACCGCGGTACAGTCAGCGCCGAAGGCAAGCACAGGGATGCGGACCTGGGCCGCTTCCTCCGCCCGTGCAGGTGGACACAGCATGATTACAAATAAGAGAAGAACAAACAGCTTCCCATTCCGAACAATGCTGCCTCTCATGCTGTTTCCACCTCCCTACCTTTCATCGATCATACCAAGAACGATCAATCTGGATGTACTGGTTTCGCCCGCGCAGGTCGACAGCGCCACAATGCGCCGGCCCGGCTGATGCGCTGTATAGATCAGCGCTTTTTCCTTTATATATGTCAAGACCTCATCCGCCGTCCGTCCCTGGGGGCTGAACATCACCTTATCCTTGGAATCGCCCCAGACGACTGCAAACAGCTTCAGGCCCAGAATCCGATCTTTAACCGCCAGCCAGCCATCCTCATGCGCGTGGAAATAGGCTTCTGACGTAAACAAATCCAATGAGCCAAACATGTTATAGTGATCCATGTGGTGGCCATAGATCATTGAAAAATCATCTGAAAAATCGCCATGGTTTCGGTAATCCAGAAAAATGGAACCGCTGATCCTGTATTCCCCGTAAGGATCTTTGTTCAGATAATCAAAATTCGTTTCTCCCTGCATGACGGGAAAATCTATGTAGGTATCCTCGATGCAAAGCCATGCGACCTGCCCATCCAGGAACTGGTTTTTGTTCCCGCTTTGCTCGGGAGCATCCGGCGAAGGTTTGTAGGTGAGCAAAGAAGAATCGGAAGCGTTTTGATACAGCCACATATGATCCAGCAGGGAGTAAGCGCTGATGAACAATATGAGCATCCCAAGAACGACAATCCCGATATTCAAAACGCGATCCAGCACCCGGACGCATCCATCTATCGCTTTTTTCAACGCATCCTGCTCCTTGGCCGTCACGGCCCGGAGGAAGGGCTTTCGCCCTTCCTCCAAGCCGATCAGAGATTACTTGACCGCGCCCTTGCGCTTGAAAACGGAAGTCAGAGCCAGCAGGCCAATAGCCATCAGGATACCCATGAGCGCCGCGCCGGCGGAGAGGCTGATGCCGGTGGGCACAACCGCATCCTTGTTATTGGTGTATTGCACCGTGGTATCGGCAGTCAGGGAAGCGTCCGTGACGGTCACGCCAGTTCCTTTTGCGATATCATTCGCGGCGCTGTTGGTATTATCGCCGGTCACAACCGTGGTAGGCGTATCATACCCATCGTTCGCGCTTTCAGTGATGGTATAGCTAGTGCCATAAGGCAGATCCTCAATTTTGAAGGTCTGGCCATGGCGCAGCCACACGGTGATCTTCGACTGGGAATTGCCGGTCAGCGACACAGGGTTTGTGGGCTGCATAGCGCCGGTGTTGTAGGGGCTTGCATTCACGGTCGTTGCGGGATCAAAGCCGCTGATCTGATAATTGCGGGTCGCGCTGCCCGCGGGCGTGATCTGAATATCGTATTTGAAATACTGCTCTTTGGAGCCCTGCGTGCCGGTGACGGTTTTTCCGACAGAAAGGTCAACCGCGGTTGCCGGATACTGATCCTGCATATCCACCTTCGCGGTCAATTCATTCGTGGTGCTCAGTCCGGTAGCGGCAGCGGTCAATACGCCGTTCACATCGGTCACCAAGGCGAACAGATAAGTTTTTTCGTTATTATTGGACAGCGTCAGAGGAGCGCCGCCATCATCCGCTGTTTTCGTGATTTCCCAATAATAGACGCCCGGCTCTTTGAAGGACACGCCGCTCCAATCCACGGCCGCCGTTTTGGTGATCTTGTGGCCGGCAGCAGTAGCAAAGTTATCGTCAGGCCCATAGGATACGGACGCGATGGAAGGCGTGCCTGAGATCACGTCGGATGCATTCAGGCCATCCGGCGATTTTACGGTGGGAGTTCCCGCCGCAAAGGAATAGGTAATGGTATAGTCCAGATTGAAGGGGGATTCCGTCAGCTCCATGGTGTGGTTAATGGAGCTGTTTTCCGGCGTAACGGCTGTGTAATTCACGACATCCGCCAGGGCCGGCGATACGGTGATGGACAGCGTCAGCATCAACGCCAGGGAGAGAAGCGCCAACTTTTTCATGGTTTTTTGTTCCTTTCTTTCGAGATTCTATACTGCAGCGCTGGGCGCTGTTTGTATTGAAGGAAGTTATATGCCGCGCCTGCGGAACACATACACCACCTTGCCCAGCAAATCGCTTTCCTGAAGCTGGCCGAACAGGCGGCTGTCTCTGCCCTCCGTGCGGAAATCATCCAGGACGAAATATCCGCCGCGGCGCATGGCGTAGGGGTATTCCAGCGGTGATCCCTCCAGGGGCTTTGTTGGGTAAAACACCTTTTCGCCGGGGCTCACGCCGTTCACCAGCAGCTCCCCGTAATCGGTGATCTGAATGGTGTTTTCCCCGATGGCCACGACGCGGGACAGGGCTACCTCCCCGGTATCGGGATTGCGATAGGCCACCACATCGCCCACGCGGCAGGGCTCCAGCTTGTAGGTGACCACCAGATCCCCATCCATGATGAAGGGATACATCCGGTTACCGTGCTGGATGTGCAGGCCCATGACGAACAGGAACATCACGGCGAAGATCGCGGCCACCAGTGCCAGCTTGATCAGGAACCACTTGAGCGGGCTGCCTCGCGCCTCCTTTTTCTGCGGTGCGCGGGGCTTCTGTTCGCTTAGCTCAGGGTTTTTCTCTGCCGGGGCTTCCGGCGGATCAGGCCCTGCGTTCATGGATTTGGAAGGAGCGTTATCTGCGGGTGGTATATTTAACTCAGTCATGCCGTTTCCGCCCCCTTCCCAGGCAGGCAGCGGCCATCAAGCCCGCTGCTGTGATCAGGCCGATCAGCGCGAACGCAATGGAATCATAGATACCGGTGGGCGGGGCAGTGTCCAGGGTATTGGTAAAGGCAACATTCGCCTTCACGCTGCTGATCGTTCCGGCGGCGGTTCTTCCTTCGACGGGCTGCGCGTCGTCGATCTGATAGGTTGCCGTGTAGCCGTCATCCGTTGTTTCTTCCACCGTGTATGTGCTGCCGACGCCATAGAAGGTGACGCTTTGGCCGTGGCACAGGGCGAAG
The DNA here is from genome assembly GCA_900320085.1 of uncultured Eubacteriales bacterium. Classification (GTDB taxonomy): domain Bacteria; phylum Bacillota; class Clostridia; order Christensenellales; family Aristaeellaceae; genus RUG563. Next base: position 24,146 of record ONRC01000059.1, on the reverse strand, counting down.
GACGTTTGGCCGCTGGCATCAAACATAACGTTCTGGTGTGCGCCTCCGTCTAGGCTGTATTTCGCCTCCTTGCCTGCCATATCTGGAATGGCCAAGGTGAAGGAAAACTCCTTATCCTTGCTGCCCAGATTTCCATCCACGGTTTTGGAAACAGTCAATGTGTGGCTGGTATTCGTAAATACCGCATCCTCCGGCTGAATCGGCAGGGTGCACTCAGCGTCCGAATAATACTGCGTGGTCATCGCAAGGCTTCCGTCGCCGTCATCATTCAGGGTTACCCGAACGTAATACTTTTGATTGGAATATGTGATCCCGGGTTCGCTTCCGGGATTTTCCTCTATGCGGTACGTATAGGTTTTGGACGTCGCGCCGCCCGCCAGATCATTGGCCAGGGAATATACCATCTGGGAAAAGGTCACCTTGCCCGAGCCGTCGTTGCCCGCCGCGCTGTCGATCACCGCCGGATGGGCCGGATCCGTTATGTTGGTCAGCTTGAAGGTAAACTGATTGGGATCCACGGACAGGCTTTCCCCCTGCGCGGAAAGATATGCCTTCTGCGCCGTCAATACCGCCCTGCCCGTGGAGTTATACAGGTTGGTGAAGTTGACAAAGTTCACGTTGTCCTTTGTGGTATAGGTATCGTCCGTATAATAGGTTTTGTTGATCCAGCCCTCCGGGCTGATGGTGCCTTCGAAATAGTATTTATGGGTGTCGTAGGTAATGCCTTGGTAAGTATACGTGCCGTCCCCGTTGTTCACCGCGCCGTTTGGGAGGATCTCCTCGTAGACGTAGCGGAACGTTTTGCCCACGTAGGCCGCCAGCTCCTCGGCGTTCAGTTCCGCGTTGCCGAAGTTGACATTGCCGTCCGCGGAGTTGCCCACCACCAGCGTTTGGGGCTCGCTGTTATAATCCGGCGTCCAGGTAACGTCTTTGTCCGGCTGGGTTTTGGGCATAACCGCTTTCAATCCATCGTCGTTTGCATAGCCGGTCAGCTTATACTGAAATTGGTTTTCCTGCAGCGTCTGCTCATTGGGATTGCCGCCCTTGTACAGCGTTTTGTGGGCGGTAAAATCGTAGGTGCTCACCAGGTTATACTTGATCTTCATATTGGATCTGCCAGCGCCGCGCTCCAGATAGAAGAAATCCATGGTGTGGTAGGTGCCGCTGGCGTAGGTTTTGATGCTGCCGTCATCCTCTACCTTCCAGCGAAACCGCTCCTGGGCGGCCTCCGCACCGATGGCCGCGACGACCATATCATAAATCGTGGTTCTGTGCACATTGCCGCCATATTCATGGTTTTTCACGACCACTTCGCCCGTGGCAAAATTGATACTCAGGTCCTGAGCGGAATGAATTCCGCCCACGTCGCCGATCAGAATCCCGTCGATAAAGACCCACACGTCGTCGTCGCCGGTGAACTCATAGACCATGTCCTGATAGTCGCCGGAGGGGTTAAGCACCTGCCCGTCATTTGGCACGGAAAAGTCGGTTTGCATGTGAACGCCAAAAAAGCAACGGTCCGGTTCTTTGTCCGAGAACGGGTAAAACATGCCGTTTGTCTGCTCGGTAACATTAAAATTTCTTGTATCCAGGTCCAGTTTTGCATTGTGTTTTTCCGAATTAAAAACATAATAGCCGTCGTCATCCACGGTGAACAGCTCGTTGGCGCCCATATAGGAGCGTTTAGCCGGCAGTTCATCGCCTCTGATCACAACGCCAATATCTTCGCCGTTGAATAAGTAGCTCAGGCTTTCCAGGGTTCCGAAGTTCAGTACCGGATAGCCATCCACCAGCTGCCGCTGCACAAGGTTTTGTGTAGCGCCTCCCTGGTATCCGGTCCAATGGTTTTCCGAACCATGCGCGTTCGCGTTTGTGTTGCCCCAAAACCATAAGCTGTGGTTGTTATAGTTGATGCCCTGATTATTGTCTGCTAACGTACTCACTCCATTTGAAGTATATACCCAATAATCAAATACATCGATGGTCGTGTTGGCGGGGTTGGAAATGGTATCCACCGGATCGCCATTGGCGGCGAACGCAACGGCTGGCACGATGGAATGCGCCAGCAAAAGGCAGAGCAAAACAGCAGCAACGCGAATTGCCCCTCTTTCCAGGTCTTTCACTGCCCGCATTTGTCCGTTCTCCTTTTTCTTCATCGTCCGGATTATTCTTTATCTCCGCCACGCAGTCCGGATTTTTCCGCAGGAAACCGTTATCCTGCCCCCTGCCGATCTGCCTGAAAAAACACTTCGCCGCGGCTCGGTCAGCCCATGCCGATTCCTCCACGATGGAAGCAAGCATATTACTCTAAAGTCGGTGAGCTTTGTTAAAAGGTTTACCTTCTAAACGGTTTATTCTTTACATAGGTATAAATTAAACCATATTTAATAATAGCAAAAAATCCGACATTTTTCAACAGTTTTGGGGCAATTACTGGAATTTCATAAGAATGTAACGAATCTGTGCGCTATGTGCTTTTTGCCAGTCACATTTGTCAAAAGGTAAACCTTGTGAAGTGATGTGTGATAAACAAATATCATACACCTTTTTGCCATTCTGCCGTAAAAAACATAGGTAAACATAAAAAACGTTGGAGATTATAGTAGACTTTTTTCCCCACGTATTATATATTTGTAAGGGCTTCTATTTAATGCAAAGCAGGAGCCTTTTTTGGCAAAAAATCTTGGTTCTGGCATTCCGGCACCACGACAAAAAAAGTGGGCAGTGAAGTCTACCTTATGCGCCATTTTCGTTTTATCGGCATGATCGGGGTAACGGATTCATGCCGGTTGCAAAGGCCCGCGGTCAAGAGCGCAGCGCGGCATGCGCCTGCGCGCCCTGATGGAATCAGGCACCGAAACAGCCGCGCAGGCCGGTCGGCCGCATCGATGCCGCGGCTTCGGCGGAAGCATGATGTTTTCCCCGGGGGATGACAGCGCCGGTCAGGGCTGCCGGGAGCGGAGCAGCCCCTCGTAAAAACGCAGAACAAACTCAGAATTTGAGGTAGGAGAATATGAAGAACCTTTGCAAGCTGGTCGTATCCCTGCTGCTGGCGGCCGTCCTGACGGCTGCCCTGCCCCTCGCCGCATGGGCGACGTAGCCGGGCCAAACCGCGGCGTATGACGATCCCAATGCGGGGAAGGTGTACGTCGTTGGCTCCGAACCGGCCGCAGAGCTGGACGAGAGCAAAACGGACGACGAGGACTACTACGATAACGGCACCTACACCAACCGCAATTTTGACGAAGAGGGCAGCTTCTATATCTCAAAGCAGTTTGACTGGGAAGACGCCCCTACAAAATCCAAAGGCGTCATCACCCTCAAAACCAGGCTGAATGTCAACATAGAACCGCGTACAGCTGTGTACGCTTTTACGCCGCGCGGAGCACATGGTTTCAGCAAGCAGATCGCTCAGGAAAATATCGAGTTCCTCCTGAAGAATTATGATCAGGTGGATTTGATTTATTTTACCGGCACTATTGGTGCCGGATCGCAGTGGACACATAAAGTCAATGACATTCATTACGCCATAGATGTAGGTACGGATGACGCGTACCTGGATGTCCTCAACGCCAAGATTCCAGCCAGTAACTGGAATACCGCCGGCGCGCATTGGGGCCTGAGTATTTATACCGGCCTGTATGATTATTTTAGCTTTATCAGCAGCAATGATGAAAAGGAGCCGGCGGTAATTTATGTTTCCTTTGACGGTTTGCTGGATTCCCGTTACACATGCCCCTCCGGCGCGCCCTATGATTGGAAACCCGGAAACAAGAGTGACAATACGCTTTATTATCCCCAAATGGATTATAACATTTGGGATGTGATTTACCGTTACCGCCAGGAAGGCAGATATTTCTCCTTGGGTAAGGATGGCTTGGGTCAACAGAACCGCTTCAGCTTTATCGCAACCGATCGCAATGCCAGCGGTATGAACAATGCCAATTCCACGCATTATCAGATGTGGAATGAACTGATCGCCCTGGCCAATCCTGACGTGTTAAGCGCAATCGCGGATGAAGACGGCCATATTGAAATTGAAGATATCCCCACGGATGCGCTGTGGAATGGACTTACGAGAAAAGCAGCCAATCTTGCCAGAGAAGGCGATGCTTATTGGTATCCTAAGGCTAATAGCCCTTATCATGATTCCTATTATTCAGACTTCCACTTTGATTATGTGTACAGCGAAACCTTCGCCACCATCGGGATTCCCGTTGTCGGCATTACGCTGGAAGATACTGTGTCCGATTCTTTTGATGTGGCTGTTAACGGCAGCGGCTATTATGTGGAATGCTTCGCCGAACCGGAAGACGGCGCAACCCTGTCCTATACGGTAAATGACGGCAAAGTGAGCTTTTCCATTAAAGACTATGCCGTAGGCACGGAGCTGACCTTTAAAATCCATGTGGACGTCAATGACGAAAAAGCAACGACCATCGGCGAATGGATTGACTCAAACAAAGGCGACGCCAAGCTGACCATCAACCTGGACGAAGACAACGACGAAGAATACGATATCACCTCCCCCAGGGCCCATCTGGAGGGGTATACCATTACTACGGCTGCGGTAGGCCCCGGCACCATCGATCCCTCCCGCGATGTGCGCGAGGGCGTCAGCGCGACCATCCATTACCAGGCCGAGAGCAACGGCAGGCTGGAAAAGGTTGTGGTGGAAAAGCTGAACCCTGATGGCACGGTTGCCGAAACGACGACGTATGCGGGCAGCACCCTGACGGGGGATGTGCTGACCCACTATGATTTCACCAACGTCCAAACAGACTGGAAGATCACCGCTTATTTCATCGAGCTGCGGAATGTGACCGTCACCAAGACCTGGGACGACCAGGGGAACCAGTATAACACCCGGCCCGGCAGCATGACTTTCACGCTGACGGCGGATGGCACGGCGGTAAGCAATCCCGCGCCCACCGTTACGAAGAACGAAACTTCGAACGCCTGGGTGTACACCTGGAAAGACCTGCCCAAGTACCATTATAATGACGATAATCAGCGCGTCGACGTGGTGTATAACGCCACGGAGGGCACGGACGCGCCCAAGAATTATACCGCCGGCCAGCTGGCCCTGGGCGCGGACGGCAATTTTACCATCACCAATAAACTGGAAACCACCACCCTGAACGGTGCCAAAACCTGGGACGACGGCGACGACAAGGACGGCATCCGGCCCGCGAGCATTACCATGCACATCGTGGACGGCAGCGGGAAAACCGTGGGCGATCCCATCACGGTGACGCCGGACGCGGACGGCCATTGGACCTGGTCTGTTTCCGGCCTGCCCAAGCTGGACGAAAACGGGCAGGAAATCCAGTATTCCTTCACAGAGGATGAGATCACCTACACCAACGACAATATCAAGAACGGCTATACCTCCACCATCGAGGGCAACACCATCACCTATACCGTCCAGGAGCCGACGATTGCAGATTACGTTTCCGAGGTGAGCGCCGGCACCCAGGTCAGCACCTATGAATATCCCACGAATATTTCCGATGCGTCGCCGGACCAGGATGAAACCACATCGAACCTTGTCAACGTGCCCGGCGGCAGCAACTGGCATATCCAGCCCGGCCTGACCACGGATCATATTGAAGCGACGGAGGTCGTGTTCGGCACGCTGAGCGTTGCAAACGCCACCATCAAGGAGTATTACGCGAATGGCGCGCCTGTGCCCAACAGTGAACGCGTGTTCTGGAAGAACAGCGGGAACAACAACAGCAAGGTGGATACCGGTAACTGCATTACGTTCATTCCGAAAGATTTCAGCAGTTATGCGCTGGGGTCAGTGATTTCAACGGACCATTATATCACGCTCACCTTCCCCAACGCCGTCACCATTCTGGACGGCACGTCCAGCGGCACGACGCGCGACGTGGTGCTGACCATTTCCAACTTTGATGTGATACGCAAGAAGGAAAGGAATTGGCAGCGTATCCTCTATTCGGCGATGTGGGCAGGCCCGGGCGACGGCCGCCATAATATCGGCGGCATGACCATGGACATCAATTTCTCCGTGCCGGGCGTGAATGCCGTCGACGTGCTGATTTCGTTCGTGGACATTGATGTAACCGAAAATGACAGCATTACCGGATATGTGCGCAACGAGTCTGTTTCCTTTGTAAAGGGATTCTCGGATACCTTCTACACGATCAATGACTTAACGCCGAGAGCAGCCTACATTGATTTGCCCAATTCACATTTTGCGGAATCCACTGACGGTTCCATGCGGGGCTGGGCAAGGGCAATAGATAATAGTAGCTTCAAGTCCGGCATGGTGGGCCGGGCCAACCTGGCAGACGGCGGATTCACGATCCGCTGGACGGGCTCCGGCTGCGCCACAGGTATATTCGACCAGGTGAAGCCGTTTGAACTGAAGGTGACCATCGATGAGCTGACCGCGGGCGGCGTGGGCGGCACCATCAGCGAACAGGGCGACTGGCGCTTCCGCGATTATGGCGAGGATAAAATCATCACCATCAAGCCGGAAGACGGCTACCATATTGAAAAAATCACCATCGACGGCAATGACATCGCGCTGGACGGCTTTGACGAAAACGGCGTCATGACCGTTGCCGATACCGGCTGGACCGGCGGCATCAATAAGGGCAAGGAAAATATCACTCTTTACCAGCGCGCCGACGGCGTGGTGGACGTGTATCTTCCCAAGCAGTTCTACGCGCTTGCCTCTATTGACTATAAATCGCCTGCCCGCGTGGACCACTGGATCGACGCCAGCTTTACCCCCAACGGATCCTCCACCCTGTACACGGTGACCAATACCATGGTGACCAGCCTGGAGGGCACCAAAACCTGGGTGCATGGCAGCGTGACCTCCCCGACCAATGAGGCGCTGTCCCTGGTGCTGATGCAAAACGGCGAGGATTACGCATACGACAAAGCCACGCAGCTGAGCTGGAACGGCAACACCTTTACCATCATCAACCTGCCTGCGTTTGATGAAGACGGCGACGAGTATACCTATACCGTGCGGGAAGATCCCGTGCCCGCCGGCTACACCATGACCCAGACCGGCAATGATATCACGAATACGCTGAACCAGGTGGAAGTAGACGTGATCGGCCGTAAAACCTGGAAGGACGGCGGCAGGACCCACAACAACAGCGAAGACCTGACCATCACCCTTCGGCGGGCTTCCACCACCGACGGCACCACCTACGGCACGCCGGTGGCGCTTGACCTGACGCCGGAATGGGACGGCGATACCTATAAGTTTGAACACCTGCCCAAATACGATGACGCACGGTATGAGTACAAGTATTCCGTAACCGAAACGCTGAGCGAAGCATTAATAAACAGCGTGCTGCCCGATGTATATGTAGAAACAGTGGATAATACAGGGTTCAACTTTATCAATTCCCTGACGGGCAAAACCAGCTTCTCCGACGCCAAAACCTGGATCGATGACGAGGAAACCCATGACAACAGCTCGCAGATCACCCTGGTGCTCATGCGGGAGAGCGAAAAGGTCACAAAACGTAATGTGAACAATGCCACGCAGGTATGGGACGGCGATGCTTTCACCTATTCCGAACTGGATAAGTACGACGACGACGGCTATCCTTACACCTATTCCGTGCGGGAGAGCAAACTGAACGGCACTGCCGTCGCCAGCGTGACCGTTTACGATATCTACTACGACGGCAATTTGTGGGTTTTCAGTTCCTATGAACCCCAGGCTGCGGCCTATTCCGTCAGCGGCACGAACATCACCAACGTCAAGCACATCGATATCCCGGTGAAAAAGGTGTGGCAGGATGCCAATGACCAGGATGGCAAGCGGCCTGCCAGCATCACCGTGGTGCTGCTGGCCAATGACGAGGAAACCGACAAGACGCTGACGCTGAATGAGAGTAACCAGTGGAAAGACAGCTTCACCAACCTTTCCCCCAAGGATGCCACGCTCAATGATATCACCTACACGCTGAAAGAAATCTCCGTGGAGGAATACACCACCTTGGTCACCGGCAGCGCGAAGGACGGCTTCACCGTGACCAATACGCATGAGCCGGAAACCACCAAGGTCACCGCCACCAAGAGCTGGGACGACGCGGAAAACCAGGACGGCAAGCGGCCCAGCGACGCTACGGTGCAGCTGTACAAGACGGTGGGCGGAACCAAGACCGCGGTCGGCGTCCGGTGACAGTTCCCGCCACGGACGGAAACATCAAGGTGTGGAGTCCCCTGCCCGTGTATGAAGCCGGCAAGCAGATCACCTACAGTGTGGAAGAGACGCTGCCTACCGGAAGCGAATATACCAAGAGCGGCGATGACACGACCCTGCCCGCGGTGAAGGATGACAGCGGCAAGGTGGAGATCACCAACAGCTACACGCCGGAAACCACCAAGGTCACCGCCACCAAGACCTGGGACGACGCGGAAAACCAGGACGGCAAGCGGCCTGAGAGCATTACGCTGACTCTGAACGGCAAGTATACGGTCGACGAAGCAGAAAAGACCGTGACGATTGACGGCGCATCCGCGGAAATCACGCCGAACGACCAGGGCGAATGGCCCGAGAAGGTTTGGGAGGATCTGCCGAAGTATCAGGAAGGCCAGATGGTGACTTACACGGTGACAGAGGAAAAGGTCGCCGAATACGATACGACCTACGAACCGGCCTCGGCAAGCGGAGAAGACGGCACGATCACCATTACGAACAAGTATGAGCCTGAAGAAACCGCGGTCACCGTCACCAAGATCTGGGACGACGACAACGACGCAGGTAAGGTACGCCCCGAAAGCATCAAGGTGACGCTGATGGCCAACGGCGAATCTGCGGCGGAGCAGGAGATCACCGCGGAAGACGGCTGGGCCTTCACCTTTGACAAGCTGCCCGTCTATGCGGACGGCAAGAAGATTACCTACACGGTGAAGGAAAAAGCGGTTGCGAACTATGACGCGCCTGTGATCACAGGCAATACCGAAACGGGCTTCAAGATCAGAAACCCGCGTGTCACGCCGCCCGATCCCTATGACTACGTATTTACCTTCACCAAGCGTTGGGCAGGCACGCCGGGAGACAGCATTAACTGGAAGTCGTATACCCTTGACGGCAAGGAGGCACGCCTGAAAGGGTTCAAGAAGACGGTGGTCAGCAAAAACGAGTGGCGTTACGAAAAGTGGTTCAAGGCCATGCCCGATTACTATATCATTGAAGATGTGCCGGCCGGCTACACGGTGCGCTATCAGAATGTGGGCAAATATGCGGATGTGACGGATCGCTGCTATAATGGCGGAACGATTATCAACTACCCGGTGCCCAAGACGGGCGATGACGCGAACCCGATCCTGTGGATTGGTTGCATTCTGGCCAGCCTGACCCTGCTGGGTGGTATCGGTTTCATCGCGAAACGCAGAAAACACAGCTGAAACTCATAAACAACAACGAAGCAGGCCATATCAAGCCAATTGGTATGGCCTGTTTCAGTGGAGGAGCTAAGCAAAGGAAGCGGATGCGGCGCAGAGGCGCAGAGTATATCGAATAATACTATTTCAATTCCAAATCTTCTATCTTCTGGGGGCTTTTCCATTCTGACGTTGCTTTATTCCGGTCAACGCGGCGCTGCTACGACTCCCTCCATTCAGCTTAGTCAGGGTGAAAAACCCTCCAGAATCCGATAAGATTTTCGAATTACAATAAGATTCATATTGTCAATGGTGGATTATGACTTTGTGTTTTCTGTACCCCTGAACCAGGAGATTTCATCTCCTGGACCTCAATAGCGGAAGCAGCTTGATTGGAAAAGAAAGCTTGGTTCCCGCTGATTCGGGGAGAAACGCGGGAGTCTGGCTTGGTGACGTGGTGCTTCTGGCCCGGCGGCAAAGCCGCCAGCCCGGATGCTTTGCATCCGGGGAAAGCCAGGGAATCATCCGTAGGGGAAAATGTATTTTCCCCTACGGATGATTCCCTGGCTTTCTTGGGCCAGAAGCCCTCAAACTCCCCGTCACCCCAGCGCGGCAGGCGGAGCTTGTCTGCTTTTCTCAACAATGCAATATCGCCAGTTGCGGGTCCAGGGTCCTCAGGACCCTGGTTGGGGTCTGGGGCGAACAGCCCCAGCGTTCCCTTTTGTTTGATTAGAAATTCATTCTTGAGAACAAGCCTGTTAGCAGTATAAGATGTATAAAGAAAAACCACGCGGAGCCATCAGGCTCCGCGTGGTTTTTCTTTGCGTTGGTTTCGGGAAACGGCCGGGGGTGTTTGCTTCACCGGCGGCGCTTCCGCCGGACTGTTTTCTTTCTTGTTCACCCAATCCCGCAGCAGGGCATAGAGGGTGGCGGTGATGGGCACGGCAACCATCATACCGCCGATGCCGCCCAGGCCGCCGCCGACGCTGACCGCGGCCAGCACCCACAGGCTGGGCAAGCCGACGGAATTGCCCACCAGCCGGGGATACAGCAGGTTGCCCTGCACGGTTTGCAGCACGACGATGAAAAGCAGAAACCACACCGCCATGGACGGGCTGGCCGTAAACACCAGGAACGCGCCCAGCACCGCGCCGATATAGCCGCCGATGATCGGCACCAGGGAGGTGGTGCCGCTGAGCACGCCCACCATCAGCGCATAGGGCATTTTGAAAATACGCATGCCCAGCCAGGTGAGGATGCCCAAAATCAGGCCGTTCACGCTTTGCCCTACGATAAAGCCGGAGAAGCAGCGATTGGCGGTAGTCAGCACGTTCTGCACCCGCGCGCTGTTACGGTCTGAAACCACGGCGTTCAGTACGCGGTGGAAATGCCAGGTCAGAGCTTGCTTGCCCGCCAGCAGGAACACGGCGAAAATGCAGGAGATGAAGAAGTTCGCAATGCCGCCCGTCACCGCGCCGATCATCGTGACGGTGGAGGTGAGCAGCTGGCCGTCGATCACGCCGTTCAGGGCCCAATTGACGATGCGCTCCTGGATGGAATCCCATTCCAGGTTGAGGTCGGTCAGGTAAGCCGTTACCTGCGGCATCTCCCGGAAAGCGTTCATCACCCATTCCTTTGCGTCGGCAAAGTAGTTGGGCAGCTCCTGGCTCAGCAGCGTGAAGGCGTCCGCCAGGCCGGGAATGACAGTGTAAATCATCAGCACCAGAAACGACACGAGCAGCACAAACGCCAGCAGAATGCAAATGCTGCGTCGGCTTCTGTCCAGCCATCGGTTTTTGGTATGGGGAACCACAGCCTTTTCCAGGCGCTTGATGATGATTTCCAGGATATAGGCGATCACCGCGCCTAAAATCAGCGGGCTGGCCACCCGCCACAGCAGCAGCACGGTGTTGATAATCAGCTCCACATGGATCACGCCCAGCGCCAGCAGCGCCGCCAGCAGCATGAGCCGCACGATGCGCCGTTCGCCAAACCATTTCATCAGGGGATGTTCCGGTTCCTGCATGGTTGTTCCCTCCTGGAGATTAGGGAATGGGGATTCGATATTGGGAAGGTCAGCCGGTCGGCATACACGCTTTTTTGCTTGGGCATGATCCCTTCGATGACCGGTTGACGATCCTATGGCGAAGATGGTCCGCCTGTATTATATCATATTTATACGCGCGCTGGAAGAAAAAATATTTCTGTTTCGTTTATAGCACGTACGGCGGCAGAGATTCAGTCCCGCACCCGCAGCTGCCAGAAGGCCACGGCGGCCGCGGCGGCCACGTTCAGCGAGTCGATACCGCCTGCCATGGGGATTTTTACGATGCGGTCGCAGGCATCGAGGGTGGTTTCGGTCAGGCCTGTATCCTCGGTGCCCAGGCAAATGGCCATCCGGGGAATCGGCAGCAGGCGCGGGTCATCCAGCGTCCAGCAGTTTTCCCGAAGCGCCAGGCCGACCACGGTGAACCCCGCCTCCTTGAGCAGGGGCAGCGCTTCGCTCCCCTCCGCCCGGGCCCAGGGCACCTGAAAAATTGCCCCCATGCACACCCGCACCGCCCGGCGATGCAGCGGGTCGCAGCAGGTGGGGGAGAGGACGATGGCATCGGCTTTCAGCGCGGCAGCGGAACGAAAAATCGCGCCGACGTTGGAAGGCTCGGTGATGCCCTCCAGCAGCGCCACCCGGCGTTTGCCCTGAATGACTTCCCGAACGCTCCGGGGCTTGGGCCGCTTCATGGCGCAGAGCACCCAGGAGCGCTGGAGCTTAAAGCCCGTCAGCGCGGACAGCGCTTCGTCCTCCCCGGTGTATACAGGCACATCGCCGCAACGGGCGATGATTTCCTGGCCCAGGGGAGAGGCGATGAACTTTTTCCGCATCAGCAGCGATACCGGCTCGCATCCCGCGTCCAGGGCGCTATGGGTCACCTTCGGCCCTTCGGCGATAAAAATACCCTTTTCCGGTTCCTGCCTGCTGCGCAGCTGCGCGTCGGTCAGATGATAAAACAGCCCGTCCCCTTCGGAAAAAATGCTTTTCAGCTCTATCAGGCGCATACTTGTCTCCCCGGTCAAACCATGTATTTCCACACTGCGGCGCTCTTTTCCTACTATAACATTCTTTTTCCGGTTTATCAAGCGTTTCGGGAGAAGGGGGGTGGAATACCATGGGCAGGAATACAGGGCTTTGCTGGAAAAGAGATTGACTTTCGTAACAATTTATAATACAATTGAAACAATTCCAATGGATGTAATGAACCGATGGATTCCGAAGGAGGCATCGTATTGATGAAAGCGAAGTTTCGTATGATCGCAATCGCGCTGGCGCTGGCCATGCTGCTGGTGCCGTATGCGGCGATGGGGGAGGGGATTCCCTCCTCGCCAGCGTCCAGGCTGACCGTTACGGGCAGCGTGATCACGCCGTTCGGCGAACAGGCCGCTTATGGCCCTGCTGTGCCGCTGAGCAGCGCGCCAGATGAAAACAGACTGTGGCTGAAAGTGCCGATGGATGTTTTTTTCTCAGGGCGGGTAGCGCTTCTGATTGAGGACAGAATGCAGGAGTATGCCAGCTTTGATCCGGCAAGCGGCAGCATACTGGAAAACATTGGCGATGCGGGCCTGAACCTGGCCGCGCCGTCTGTTTCCATTACGCTTTTTGACGCCATAGGAAACCCGGCGGGTATATGCTATCTCTATATCTCCAGCCAGGACGCGCCGACCGGAGAGATGCCGGTGGAGCAGCCCACCGAAGCGCCGGTGGAATTTCCCGTTGAAATGCCCACCGAAGTGCCCGTGGAGCAGCCGACCGAAATCCCCGCCGCTGCGCTGGAGGTGACGGTGCGCTACCTGAACGAGGCGGGCGAGCCCATCGCGCCTGACACCACGCAGCCGGTGCAGCCCGGCTCCAATACCGTGTATCCCATGGCGGCCATTTCCGACGAATATGAGCTGATGAATTTCGGCGCGCAGGAAGTGTTTTCTGACGGCGTTACCGTGAACCCCGCCGCGGTGGAATTCCGCTACGCGGTCAAGGAAATCGCCGCCTCCGTCAAGATCAACTATGTGGACGCGGCCGGCAATCCCCTTCTGGAAAGCACCTATTTCAGCTTCGACGCCGGCGAGCATCCTGTATTCCCGCTGCCGGTGGATGGGTATGCCGTGATGGAGCCTTCCATGCAGACCGTGTTTGTGGACAGGGACGGCGCGAATCCGCCGGAAATCACCTTCGTGTATGAACGCGAGGTGCAGCCCGTCACCGTGACCATCCATTATGTGGACCAGAATGGCGAACCACTCCGCGACGACGACGCAACGGCCTTCACCAAAGGCATCCACAGCGCGCTTGCCGTCGTGATTCCAGGCTATACCCTCATCAACGAGGCGGAGCAGCCCGTGCTGGTGGACGAAAACGGCGCGCAGCCGGATGAAATTACCTTTGTGTATCAGAAGGAACTGCATCCCGTGGACATCCCCGTGCATTACGTGGATGAAAACGGTCAGGCCATCGCCGCCGACACCGTTCAGACCGTCGCGCCCGGCGGCGGCGCGGTGCTGCCCATGGGCGCCGTTTCCCCCGAAGATTATGAACTGATCGGCCCCGAAGCGGTGGACGTGATGCTGGACGAGAACGGCGCGAATCCCGCGGAAGTGACCTTCCAGTACCGCCGCATCATCAAGGCTGCCAGCGTCGTGCTGCATTATGTGGACGACCTGGGGAACCCCATCGCGGAGGACACCGTGGCATCCGTTCCCGGCGGGGACAGCCTGGTGGGCCCGATGGCAGAAATCGACCCCACCCAGTACGCCCTCAGGGAGCCGCTTTCCTATCCCGTCACGGTGACGCTGGAAGGCGCGTCCGCCAGCGAATTTACTTTTACTTATCAGCGGCTGGTTCAGCCCGTGACCGTTACGATTCATTATGTGGACGAGCGCGGCGAGGCCATCGCGCCGGACAGCCAGCCGGTCTTTGGCGAAGGCGAGCATGAAGTGAAGCCCCTGGTGGAAATCCCCGCGGAGGATTATACCCTCGCCGGTCCCGCTTTCTACCCCCTGACCGTGACGCTGGAGGGCGCATCGGCGGACGAATTTACTTTTGCCTATCAGCGGGTGGTCAAGCCCGCGCTGGTGACGGTGCATTATGTGAACGAAGCCGGGGAGCCCGTGGCGGAGGACACCGTGCAGACCCTGATGCAGGGCCCCAACGTGGTATTTCCCCAGGCCACGCCCGAAAAATACCGACTGCCCGATAACGCCGACCCCTTCCAGAATGTGCTTGTGGACGCGGACGGCGCGCATCCCGCGGAGGTGACGTTCGTTTATCAGGCCGTTGCTGTGGAACCGGTGAATATCCCCGTGCGGTTTATCGATCAGGATACGGGCCTGGATATTGCCCAAAGCCGCTCTGTGGCCGTGAAGCCGGGTGAAGCTGTGGAAGTGAGCGCTCTGCCCGCACCGGAAGATTTGCTGCCTGATTATCTGCTGACCACTGAGCCCGTTGTACCCGTTTCCGTCAGCCTGGATGGCGTGAGCAGCGTGCAGGAAGTGGTTTTCCAATACCTGTATGTGCCCCAGGCAACCGCCACGCCGGAACCGACAGCCGGGCCCACGCTTGAGCCGACGGCTGAACCCACGGCTGAACCGACCGCTGAACCCACGGCTGCGCCTACCGACGAACCGACGGAAGCCCCGGCCCCGGCGATTCCCACCTTTGAACCGACCGCTGAACCCACCGAAGCGCCTCTGATCACCGCGGAGCCGCCGCAGGCCCAGCCTGTCACCGTGACCGTGCGGTATATCAGCATTGACGGGCTGCCCGTCGCCCGTGAAACCGAGAAGTACTGCGACGTGGGCGACACCGTGATCAGCGCCGAGCCGGAGAACTTGCTGGAGGGCTATGTGCCCGAAGGCCCTCAGGATGTGCTGGTGCATGTGGACGAAAACGGCGCCGATCCCAGCGAGATCACCTTCCTGTACCGTTATATGGAAGAAACTCCCGCGCCGAAGGTCGCCCTGGTGAACGTAAAGTACCTTGACCCCAACGGCAGCGTGTTCTACGCCTATCCCACCACCTGCGTGGAGGGCCAGGAAAACCGTGTGCTCATCGATTGGAGTTTTGTGGATCCTTCCCTGGGCTATGAGCTGGATTCTCCCGATACGGTGTTCGTCACGGTGGACGGCGCGGGCGTCGCAACGCCCGCCGAGGTGCTGTTCCAGTTCAAGAACGAATTGAATGCCGCCGTGACGGTGTATTACCGCGACCAGGTTACCGGCCAGGATGTGGCCGCGCCGCAGAGCAAGCTGTGCTATATCGGCGCGAACACCATCGACGCCGATCCCTTCGGCCTGGAGGAGGGCTATACCCTCTCCGGCCCCGCCAGCGTGACCGTAACGCTCAGCCAGGACGGCACGCTGACGCCCAATGAAGTGGCGTTCCTGTATTGGCGGGAAGTGACGCAGACGCCTGCCGCCACCTTCGCGCCTTACACGGAGCCCATGGACGCCCCGTTCTATCCCACCGGGCCTTCCATCCGCGTGCGTTCCACCACGTCCACCGCCGAGGACAACATCCTGGGGATCGTGGGCAGCACAGACCTGGGCCGCGTCCGGGGCAAGGTCGTCACCGGCGACGGCAAGACCTGGTATTCCGTGGAAATCAACGGCCTGGTCGGCTACATGAATGATTCTGTGGTACGCTTCCTGAGCGACGCGGAGCTGATGGCGCTTTACGGCTACACGCCCGCGCCCACGCAGGTGCCAACGCCCATGCCTACCGAGGTGCCCGTTGGCGTCACGATCGACCGCTGGGGTCAAACCAACGCGAAAGTGAACTTCCGCCGCACGCCCGAAAAGAACGGCACACGCATTGACGAGCTGCATAAAAACGAACGCGTGTGGATTTATTCCTCCGAGGACTCCAAGGGGGACAAATGGTACGCGGTCAGCCGCAACGGTGTGGACGGCTACGTGATGGCCGCTTACGTTGATCTGCTGAGCGAGGCGGACAGCGACCGGATTCAGCATACCCTGGCTTCGCCCGTGCCCACGCAGGTGCCGCCTGCCACGCCGGTTCCCACCATGACCCCGTCGCCTGTGCCTACCGAGATTCCCACGCCCGAACCTACCGAAGCGCCGACACCCATCCCCGTGACCGAAGCGCCGGTGGAAACCGCTACGCCGGTCCCCACCGAAACGCCCGTGCCCTATCGCGGTTATGCCCTGACCGAAAATCAGGCGGCTCTCCGTACCGGCGTGAGCCAGACCGATGACACCATTCTGCAAACCCTGCCCGCCCAGACGCTGGTGGATGTGAAAGCCGAAACCTATGTGGACGGCGTATCCTGGGCCTACGCCCAGGCCGTGGGCAGCGAAAACTGGGGCTATATCCCCATGTCCGCGCTGACCCCCATCAGCAACGACGACGCCAAGATTTACCGCGACCGGATTTTCACCACGCCCGAAGTGACGGCCACCGCCATGCCTGAGCAGATCGAGGGCTACGCCATGACCTTGGGCGACGGTGTGCCGATGCGCAATTATCCCGATACCAATGGCGAAATCATCACCCTGCTGCCTTATGCTTCCGTGGCCCACGTGGTTGGCCAGCAATATGCCGACGCGGCCTGGCATCTGGTGCAGTACAACGGCATGTGGGGCTTCATCCGTCAGGATCAGCTGCGGATGATGAGCCAGGAGGAGGTCGTCGCCTACGAAGAATCCATGATCGGCGGCACCCCCTCGCCCTCTCCCGCGCCTACGCCCGAACCCATCTCCCAAAACAGCCTGAGCAGCTACGGCCACGTGATGAGCAACAGCGGCAAGGTGAACCTGCGTTCCGGCCCCAGCGTATCCAGCACAGCCCTGCGGCTGCTGGATAACTATACCTTCGCGCTGGTACTGGGCACGGAAAGCAACGAGGAAGGAATCTGGTACCGCGTCAGCCAGGCCGGTATGGAAGGCTATATCCGCAGCGATTACTTCCGCGTGCTGCCGCTGAACGAGCTGTCCGATTTCCTTCAGAGCAACGACTACCTGAGCGCCAACAGCAATAACGCTTCCGGTACGGCCACCGTAAGCCAGATTCAGGCCGTGGAGGACTATAACCGCAATGTGTGGCAGAACCCGGCACTGACGACGTCCTATGAACCCTTCAATCCCTTCGTGACCGCCACCCCCGGCGCGGAAACCCTCGTACCGACCGCCACGCCCGCGCCGACGGATACGCCCGCTCCTTCCGCTACGCCGCAAATCGCGCCTGTCGGGCCGACGGACGGCACCCTGCCCGAGCCCAACGTGCGGCAGGGCGGCGCTCCATGGCCGTGGATTCTGCTGGGCCTGGCCGTGGTGGGCGGCGGCGGCGCATACTACGCCTATACCGTGCACACTCAGGATAAGAAGCGCGCGGCCCTGCGCGCCCAGCAGGCACGCCAGGCCAGGAGCCAGGCCGTCGGCCAGCCTCAGATGCGCGCGGCGAAGAATAATCCTGCCCAGGGCGGGAACGCGTCTGCGCGGACCGTGAACCGGCCGCCGCAGACGGCCAACCGTCCCGTCCAGCCGATCCAGAATCCCGCGCAAACGGGAAAACAGCCGGAGAATGCCTCCGCTCAGAATAACGCCGCTTATCTGCCACCCAAGCCCGCGGCCCAAAAACCGGCCCAGGACGCCAGCCGCTTTAAGCCGGTTTCATCCACGGCGAAGCAGCCCAGCCCCACGGGCGAAACCCAGACCTTTACACCGGTGCGCGGGAATCATCCGACGCAGGTGTATCAGCCGATCCGGCCCGCTGCCACGGAAACGAAAATCCCGGACAGCACCGCCCAGTGGAAGCCGGTGCAGTCCGCCGCGCCGGCCATGGTGGAAAAAGGGTCCGTACCTCACGACGCGCCGGTGAAGGCGTCCGCGCCGGAAGCGGCTCCGAAGCCCCGGGTGCGCCGCACCGAACGGCATAAGGATATGTACGATCAAAACGACAAAGCATAAAATACAACCGGAGGCTGGAAGCCGGTCTTCCAGCCTCTTTCCTGCGAAAGGAGGAATTGACCATGCGCAACCTGCCCCGCCTGCTGGCGCTGGCCCTGTGCGCCGCGCTGCTGGCCCTGCCCGCGGCGATGGCGGAAGGGGCCGAAGAGCAAGCCGCCGCCAGCGATACCCTGGCGATGCTGAGCGTGGATGCCGGGGAAAAGGTGATCCCGCCACAGTACGCCGTGCCGGATTATGTGGTGCGGCTGATCGAGGTCGCCCGGGGTGAAATTGGCTATGTGGAAGAAAAAAACGGCCTGACCAAGTATGGCACCTGGGCCGGATACCCCATGGCGGAATGGTGCGCCGAATTCCAATGCTGGTGCGTGAACCGCGTCGATCAGCTGTACGGCACGCGCCTGCTCAACCGCGTATATCCCAATTACAGCGGCACCAACGTGGGCCGCAACTGGTTCATCGATCAAGGCCGCTACATTGCCCGCAGCGGCAATCTGCCGGGCTACGGCGCGCAGTGGTGGAAGGGCTCGGACCGGGCCATTCCCGCCAACGGCTACATTCCCCAGCCCGGCGACTGGATGTTCCTGTCGGACAACGCCAGCTACGATACCTCTCACGTGGCGCTGGTGGAATACTGCGCTTATGATGAGGCGGGCCGTGTGCGGGTGCATGTGATCGAGGGCAACAATGTTTTGAAGCCCGCGCCTCAGGGTGTGGAACGAAACGACTACCCACTTGATTCCTGGCGCATCCTGGGCTATGGCACTGTGTATGACCTGGCGGACTGGACACTGAAATACGGCCACTCCGGGCCGAAGGTGAAGGAACTGCAGCAGGAGCTGGTGCAGGCCGGGCTGCTGGAGGAACGCTATACTACCGGTAAGTTCGGCGCGATCACCCAGGACTGCATCAAGGCTGTCCAGCGCCAGTACGGCATCCTGGAAACCGGTATCGCCAACCTGGAAACCCGTATGGCCCTTCGCAAAATGGCGGCCCAGAACCGCGCGGTGACATCGGCCCCATGACCCTCAAGCGCAGCGTTCGATTGCCCGGACGCGGCGCTTTTTTCTTTTCGGTTTCCCACAGCAGGAATTTTCCCGTTCGTGTCGAATAATAATAAGATACGTGTTTCGGCTCAATCTGCCGCAAGGAGGAATGCTTATGCGCGATATGGTGCTGGTGCTGAATTATGACAATTTCGCCAGCCGCGCCGTCACGCGAAAGCTGCGTTCGGAACGCATTTTCTGTAAGGTCGTGCCGGGGAATATTTCCCTGCAGGATATTCAGGCCCAGGAACCGCTGGGATTATTGCTGGCGGGCGGCGTGTCGGGGCATACGCCTTCCGGTATGGACGCGGGCATCCCTGCCGCGGGCATCCCTACGCTGGCCCTGGGCGACGCCGCGGGCCTGCTGATGGAAAGCCTGGGCGGCGAGGTGGGCGAGCCTGTGCTGCAAGGCGCGGTGATGGAACTGCGCTATCAGGAATCAGACCTGCTGCGGGATGTGGAAAACGGCGAACGATTGCTGCCCTGCGCGCGGGAAATGCGGCTGCCGAAGGAGGTCAAGCCGCTGTGCACCGCCCAGGAAACCGTAATCGGCTTTGCCCACGAAAGCCTGCCCCTGTATGGAATGCAGATCGAGGTGGAGCAGAACGACCCGGAAGGCGCTATGATCCTGCGCAATTTCGCCTTCAACATCTGCGGCTGTACCGCCTGGTGGGATGAGGATGCCTTTGTCAACCGCGCGATTGAGGAAATCACGCGCCTTGTCGGCGACGGGCGCGCCGTATGCGCCATGACCGGCGGACTGAACAGCGGCGTGAGCGCCATGCTGGCATACAAAGCCCTTGGCGACAGGCTCAAGTGCATTTTTGTGGACACCGGCCTGCTCCGCGAACGTGAAGCCGACGAGTTTATCGCATACTACCGGGATCAGATCGGGATGGATATTATCCGCGTCAACGCGGGCGACCGTTTTTTAAGCGCTTTGCAGGGCGTGACGGACGCGGATGAAAAGCGCCGGGTGATCGGAGAAACGATTCGGGACATCCTGCGGGAAGAGGAAGCAAAGCTGGGCGAATTCCAGGCTGTCATTCGCGGCGTCAGCTGCAGCGACGTAATGTTCGGCAGCGTGCTTTCCGCACAGAGGAACGGGGCGGTCCTTCCCATCGAGCCGGTGCGCGATCTGTTCAAAGAGGAAATCCGGTCCATCGCCGATTTTCTGGGTATGCCGCCGGAAATCGTTTCCCGGCAGCCCTTCCCCGGCACCGGCCTGGCCCTGCGCATCCTGGGCGAAGTGACGGAGGAACGGCTTCGCATCCTGCGCGCCGCCGACGCGATCTTCCGGGGGGAGCTTGCCCGCTCCAGCGCCGCCAAGCGCCTATGGCAATTTTTTGCCGTGCTGCTGCCCTTGCCGGGGAACGCGCAGGAATGCGCCATCTGTCTGCGCGCCGTTCATGCCAGCGACCGCAGCCAGGCTTACGCTGCCCGTCTGCCCTACGACGTGATGGAAAACGTGGTTGACCTGATCCAGCGCGATCTGCCCCAGGTACGCCGCGTGGTCTACGATCTGACCCCCGGCGCAAACTATTCCGGGGTGGAGTGGCAGTGAGGAATTAGGGATTAGGGATCGGAAAGCCGACTGGTATATGCTTTTTATCTAAGCCTGATTTTTCCTGATCATACAAATCAAACACTTTACATAAAAACAAGGGGAAATGCTCATGCGAATCACCCATCCGCAGGCGCCTTTTCAGGGTGTACCG
The DNA here is from genome assembly GCA_900320085.1 of uncultured Eubacteriales bacterium. GTDB lineage: Bacteria > Bacillota > Clostridia > Christensenellales > Aristaeellaceae > RUG563. The sequence goes on along the minus strand of ONRC01000059.1, from coordinate 3,025 downwards.
CCAGAAAACGTGTTCTTCGTTTCCAATGATCAATCCATTCAGCTGGGCACCGGCTATGTGATGCAGTTCTTTCAGGGTCAGTTATATCCCGAGCGGCCCAACCATATTTTCATGCAGATTGACTGTCAGCCCACGGGCCGCGCCTTGCTGTTCGGCGCGCTGCTGGCGCGGGCAGAGCAATTGAAGGCGCAGCATCCTGACCTGCCTGCCCGGCTCTATACCCAGGTGGACCCCAAGGATCAGGAACTGTTGAAATTCTACGAATCCTGCGGCCTGCGCAACGACGACGGCGAGGACATGTACCGCTTCATTCCCCCTGCCGGGGTTCCCCAGGCGCCCATGGGCATGGTCTTTGCGTCCGTTCCCTTGCAGGATGAGGCCAGCCAGAACGCTTTCCTCTCCCGCATCAACCTGCACCGTATCCAGCCCATCACCCGGGATTACCTGCAATTGTGGCAGCAGCAGCAGCACTTCATGGCCCTGGGCTTTTACCGCGACGGCCAGCCCCTGTGCGAGACCGTAGTGACCGGCGCGGGCAGCAACGCCACGCTGCTGATGATCTATACCCGCTCGGATTCCCGCCGCCAGGGCATGGCGAAGAACCTGCTGGGCGCGGCCTGCGCGCTGCTGCGGCAGCGGGGCGTGAATACCATGTACACCCACATTTTCCGCCGCAACGTGCCCCAGATGGCGCTGATGAAGCACCTGAACGGCACCTTCGTGCGCACGGTGACAGCCCTGCCCGGCATCGATCTGTAAACGCATTCAGCCCGTCTTGCTTTCCTGGCGAAGGCGGGCTTGCTCTTTTGAGGCTTCACGAAACTTGACAGAACAGAGAGTTTGTCATATAATACTTTTGGTGCTTGAACCGGCCCGGGATGAGTTATTCCCCGACCGGTGATTCTTTTTGGAGGGGGCCGATTGGATGCAGGATTATATTTTGAGCTGCTGCTCCACCGCTGACCTGAGCGCGGAGTATTTTGAAAAGCGCAATATTCAATACGTGTGTTTCCATTTTACGCTGGATGGCAAGCCCTATGAGGATGATCTTGGCAAGAGCATTCCCTTCCCCGAGTTTTACAAGGCCATGCAGAACGGCGCGGACACCCGTACCTCCCAGGTGAACGAGGGCGAATATATCGATTACTTTACGCCTTTCCTGGAAGCGGGCAAGGACATTCTGCACGTGTGCCTGTCCAGCGGCATTTCCGGCGCGTACAACTCCGCTGCCCTGGCTCGGGATGCGCTGAAGGAAAAGTATCCTGAGCGGAAAATCTACGTGGTGGACTCTCTCGGCGCGTCCTCCGGCTTCGGCCTGCTGATGGACACCCTGGCCGATTTCCGCGACGGCGGCATGGACATTGACCGGCTGCATGAATGGGCCGAAGCGCACAAGCTGGAGGTGCACCACTGGTTCTTCTCCACCGACCTGACCTTCTACGTCAAGGGCGGGCGCGTGTCCAAGGCCGCGGGCTGGTTCGGCACCGCGCTGAGCATCTGCCCCCTGCTGAACATGGACAACCTGGGCCGCCTTATCCCCCGGGAAAAAATCCGCACCAAGAAAAAGGTGATCGCCCGCATCGTAGAGCAGATGAAGCTGCACGCCAAAAACGGCACGGACTACAACGGCAAGTGCTTCATTTCCAACTCCGCCTGTCAGGAGGACGCGGAGGAAGTGGCCCGCCTGGTGGAGGCCGCCTTCCCCAAGCTCAACGGCAAAGTGATGATCAACTCCATTGGCACCACCATCGGCAGCCATACCGGCCCCGGCACTGTTGCCCTGTTCTTCTGGGGCGACGAAAGAAAAGACTGATATTCTGATCCGTCGGAGAAACGGACGCCGTTTCTCCGGCGTTTTCTGTTTGGAAGCAGGATTTATCCCGGGAATGTGGAATAAAGCAAATGAAGTTATTAGAAAGCGAGACAGAACCATGTCCGATCAAATGATCCCCGACAGCCAGCTGCGGGAAACCTTTCTATCCAAAGACGAAATCTATCCGGGCAAAATCATCCGGGTGGAAACATGGCAGGTGGCGCTGCCCAACGGGGGCACTGCCCTGCGCGAAATCGTGCGTCACAACGGCGCGTCCGCCATCGTGCCGGTGGACGGCGCAGGCATGGTGACCATGGTGCGCCAGCATCGGGTGGCCATTGACAAATGCACCTGGGAAATCCCGGCGGGCAAGCTGGATTCCCCGAACGAAGATCCCTTCGACGCGGCAAAGCGCGAGCTGGAGGAGGAAACCGGCCTGCAGGCCGAGCACTGGCAAAAGCTGACCAGCATGTACACCACGCCCGGCTTCTGCAACGAGCGCATTACCATTTACCTGGCTACTGGCCTGAGTCAGCATCCCGCCCATCCTGACGAGGACGAATTTTTGCGCATCAAAAAAATCCCGCTGGACGACGCCATCGCCCAGTGCGTGTCCGGCGAAATCCAGGACGGGAAAACGCTGGTGGGCCTGCTGCTGGCCCGGCAGGCTTTGGCCGCCCGCGATATGCCGATGATGGGCGTCGGCACTTCCGCGCCGCGGTACAACGCCGTATGCGCCTCCCGCGAGGCGAAATAAAACCGCTATGAAGAAAGAAAAACATCCCGTTTATTTCGCGATTTTAGCCCTGTTTATTCTGCTCCTTGTCCTCGGCGTGGCGCTGTTCGTTTACGCCGTGTCTGTGGGCGATTCCCCGTTTTCTCTCACGCCGGCCAGAAGCATATAGCGGAATTCATGTTTTTCCGATTCTAAAATCTTAACAGTTGTGTTCTCAAGGACGATTTTCAAAGCTATCAAAAGGGAACGCTGGGGGCTGCGCGCCCCCAGACCTGCGCCAGGGTCCTGAGGACCCTGGACCCACAATAGGCGATTTTGCGCTGTTGGGATAATCAGACAAACTCCGCCTGGCGCGCTGGGGTGACGAAAAGTTTGAGGGCTTCTGGCCCAAGAAAGCCCGGGAACATCCGAGGGGGAAAATACATTTTCCCCTACGGATGATTCCCTGGCTTTCCCCGGATGCAAAGCATCCGGGT
>ONRC01000060.1 GCA_900320085.1 uncultured Eubacteriales bacterium | reverse complement strand
ACAAACAGGTGCTATGCACCCAGCCGGGAGCATAGCGCCGTTTGTTGTCAGCAGCCCGTTTCACGGTCTGCGTGTAGTTCCTTGTAAACTGACCTAAAGCGGACCCATAGCAACAAAAAACAACCTCACCCTGGGAGAGGTTGTTTTTGCCTTGGAATGTATCCGGCTGCCGTTCAGCCGATGCAGCGAATGGAGGCCTCGCAGGTTCCCAGCTTGCTTTCCACCTGGACGGTGGCGTCCGCATCGATTTCCACGATGGCCAGGGCTTCGCCGTAATAGGTGTCGCACTTGGTATCCAGATAGCTAAGCTCGTAATACGGGCAGGCGGAACCCAGCGCCCGCAGCTTGCCGCCGGTGACGGAGACGTGCAGGATGCCGCGCTCCATGGGCTTGACCGTGCCTTTTTTGTCAGTGAACTGCAAACGGATGAAAGCAAGATGGCCTTTCTTCACGGCGCTCTCTTCGGGCACAGCCTGCAAAACAGTTTCATTGTCCGCAGTGGTCAGGGCGTTTTTCCCGATGACCTTTCCGTTTGCGTCATAGCTCACCGCTTCAATGGTGCCGTTTTCATAGAGCACATGGAAGGTGAACACGCAGTTTTTGCCCATGGTCTTTTTGCCCTTGGACTGGCCGTTGACCAGCAGCTCCACGCTGGCCGCCCGGGCGTAAACCTCCACGTGGGCGTCCTTGCCTTCGCAGCCGCGCCAGCTCCAGGAGGGCATGGCGTTTGTCATCTTCCAGGCGGAGGGGGAATGCTTGCCCTCGTGGCACAGGGGGCGGACGGCGATGAAAGGCCCTTGCTCCAGCTCAAAGGCGACCTTTGTATACAGCGCTTCGCCCAGGGGCTTGCCGGTCAGGTCAATGCGGCCGGAACCCGCCGTGATCCAGCCCAGCCCGTTGTCAAAGTGCGGCGCGTAATCGGCGTATTCCCAACTGCCAACGCCTACTTCGCCCAGGTAGTCGGTGCCCGACCACACGAAATCGCCGATGAGCCGGGGTTCTTTCTTCGCCAGCTCCCAGAACTTGTAGGCGTCAAAGCAGAAGGTTTCGCTGCCCAGGATCAGGCGGTCCGGGTACTTTTTCAGGTCTTTCACATACCGCTTTTCGCCGTAGTTGTACCCGGCGATGTCCATATTGCCGAAGGCTTCCCGGGTGTGCACGTCGCTGCCGTGGAGGGTCGCGCCGATCTTCATGAAGTCCGCGCCCATGATGCCCGCCAGGTCGTTGAAGAATTTGCTGCCCGTGGCGCGCTCCTTGGTCTTTTTCCCTTCGGCTTTGGCCTTGGCGTTGCGCTCCGCTTCTTTGGCGGCCTTCTCGTCGGAATACTGGCCGAAACCGATGGCGTTGAGGAAATTGAAGAAGATGTTGATACCACAGGTCACGGGGCGGGAAGCGTCCAGGCCGTGCAGGAATTCCGTCATGTCCTTGGTGAGCTGGATGCCCTTGGGCTGGGCAGTTTCCGCCACCTCGTTGCCGGTGGAATACAGCACCACGCAGGAGTGGTTGTAATCCTTGTCCACCATGTCGGTCAGGTCCTGCTTCCACCATTGATCGAAGTGCTCCACATAGTCGTGCATGGTCTTGTGGATGTACCAATGGTCGATGTACTCATCCATCACCAGGATACCCAACCGGTCACAGATTTCCAGCGCAGTCTTGGAGCAGGGGTTATGCGCGGAGCGCAGGGCGTTATAGCCGTTATCCTTCAGGATGCGGATACGGCGTTCCAGCGCGTCGGGATCGCAGGCCGCGCCGAGCAATCCGTTATCGTGGTGCACGCACGCGCCGCGCAGGATCACCCGCTGGTCGTTGATCATGAAGCCGTCCTTGCCCCAGGAAAGCATGCGCAAACCGAAGGTTTCCGTCGCCTCATCCTGACCGAACTTCACCCGGCAGGTGTACAGCTTGGGGGTTTCCGGGCTCCAGGGCTGGGCATGGGGGAGGGTGATGGTGAACGACCGTTTCGCGCCGCCGTCGGAAATCAGGCTTGTTTCCCCGTCCAGGATCTCCACGAACACGTTGCCCTCGCCCCTGGTTTTCACGCTGACTTCGATTTGCGCGGGATGCAGGGACAGGGTCTTGATCTTCACGCCGTTGAGCTCGATATACTGGCTCTTTTCGCTCGTCCACAGCCGAACCGGGCGGTAAATGCCCGCGCCGGAATACCAGCGGGAATTGGGCTGGTCGGCGTTGCGGGCGATGACCTCTACCGTGTTTTCCCCGGAGCTCAGGAATTCATCGCAATCCACATAAAAGTTGGTATACCCGTAGGGACGGTAGCCCGCTTTCTTGCCGTTGATCCGCACTTCGGCGCAGCGGTACACACCCTCAAATTCCAGCACGTGATGCTGCCGCGCTTCTTCCTCGGTCAGGTCAAAGCGCTTGGTATACAGATAATCGTACCCCTCGAACCAGCTCACGTTCAGGCCGCCCAGTGCGTCGCTGGTGCGCTGCTCCCGCAGCATCGCGTCATCCGGGATACGGACGGGCGTTCCTTCGCCCGGTTCGTTCAGATGTCTGCACGTCCATCCATCGTGAAACAGGATGCTCTTCATTCTTTTTTCTCCCTGAAAAAGGGCAGCAGCCCGTACAGACCGCCGCCCCAAGATATTGGATCAAGCCTTGGATTTTTTGGTGAAGCTGGCGAGGATGGCCGTGATGATGGCCACCACGTTGACGCCCGCCAGGGTGTAGTTCATGCCGGCCAATTCAGGCAGGCCCACCATTTTGATGCCGTTCATGGCTTCTGCGATGTTCCAGATGCCATCGGAGAACACGGTCATGCACACGTAGGCCAGAGCCACCGCACCGATGATGGAGGTGAAATCCGTCCAGGGCTTTTCACCCAGGAGAGACAATCCTTCGCAGACGATGGCCACGGCCAGCGCCGCGTAGACCAGAGGCTGCACCTGCCCGCCCTTGGAGCCGTAGACCAGCAGCAGAACGAGCGTCACGAGAGCGAGAACACAGGTGATGGCCGCAAAATAGAAGCCGATGCTCTTTTTCTTCATGTTCTTTTCCTCCCTCAGTTTTCCTTCTTCTTGCCGTTCAGCTTGGAAACGACCAGCATGCACAGGCTCAGGGCCGCCAGCGCGCCGGAAGCGATCTGGGTGGCGTTAATGGCGTTGACCCACCAGGGGGTGATGTGCTCGATCACGGCGGTGGAGCTGTAACCGTTGGTGATGACGGAGCGGCTGATGGCGTATTCCCAGCTGATGGCCGCTTCCTTGAGCAGGTTCAGCAGATACCCGTCGTCCGTTTCCCGGGCCTTGTTCAGCACCCAGTTGCCGTGGCCGCCCACGCCGTCCAGGCACCATTCCTGGGTACCGGCGGCCAGCACTTCCGCGGCATGGTACTTGAAGCCGCCGTCGGTGTATTCGCCGAAGCAGGGGGCGGCGTCGGTGTCAATAGCGCCCTGCCAGCCCCATTCATTGCGCAGCACCTGGGTGTTCAGGGCGTAGCTGGAGGAGTTCCACTTGAGGGCCAGGCGGGAGAAGGACTGCATGATGCCGCCGGACTTGGCCTTGCGCACGGAGCCTTCAAAGGCCCGCAGATTGCCTTCGCGGAAGGCCTGTTCGTTGAAGAAGCAGGCCACGCCTTCGCGGTAGAATTCCTGATCGTTGCCCACGAAGTGCTTGGGCGCAGCGTGGGAACCGGTCTTTTCCATGGCTTCCACTTCCACGGCGCCGGCCAGGTAGTTCATGGTGGGGCATTCGGACATATACTCGAAGCTGCGGCCGCCGAAGGGAGTGCGGTGCAGGTCGTTGCCCACGTTGTAGTTGATCATGAACTTGCTCCACATGCCGTCCTCGCCCATCATGGTGCCGCGGTTGGCAATGATGTCATAGTTGAAGGTGCCGGTCATAATGGGGTTGGAGCAGTAGCGGGTGGTGGGTACGGTGACTTCTTCTTCGCCTACCTTCACGGGGATGGGATAGTTGCCGCCCACGGAGTCGCAGCCGTCGCCCACGCCGAAGGAGGGGCTCAGCTCGCCCACAGCGGGGCAGGAGAAGCTTTCCGCGGTGGCGTTGGGCAGGTCTTCCACCTTGAGCTGATAGATGAATTTTTCCCAGGTCTCCCGATCAGACAGGGGAATATCCTTCATGACAGCCAGGTTCAGGCCGCTTTCCACGCCGAACTTGGAGGCGATTTCGTTGAAGCTGGGGGCGTCGGCGGGCTTTTCATACCATTCGCCGTCCAGCACGTCCATCATGTCCTTGGTGGCGCTGACGGTGGTCTGGCTGACGGGGAAGGTGCCGTCCCAGTCGCTGCGGCTCAGGTAGGTGCCCGCGCCGGGAACCCAGTAGTTCAGGTCGCAATCCGCGAACTGGTTGGTCACGGCCACGCCGTTTTCGCCGTAGCGGTACTTTTCTTCGTTGAAGGCTTCGCTCCACTTGTAGCTCTTGGCGGCCACGCCGTCGGCAGTCATGCCGTTGGCAGCGGTGTAGCCCTGGGCGGCGAGCACGTTGTTCAGCGCGTCGTGCACGTCGTCGCCGATGGCCAGGAAGTAATCGCCACCGGAGAGGATGTAGCCGCCCGCGCCGCCATTGGCGGTCATGTCATAGCTGGCCAGCAGGTACTTGTCGATGGTCACGGTGACGGTTTCGGAAGCGCCGGGCTGGAGCAGCTGGGTCTTGCCGAAGCCCACGATGGCGATGGCGGATTTTTCTACCTTGTGTTCCTTTTCGTAGGCGTCATAGGGCGTCTGGGCGTATACCTGCACCACGCTCTTGCCGGGCACGGAGCCGGTGTTCTTGACGGTCACCTTGGCGGTGATTTCATCGTCGCCCACGGTCACGCTGTCCAGGGTCTGCTCGAAAGCGGTATAGGAAAGGCCGAAGCCGAAGGGATACTGCACTTCGTCGGCATAGTTCCAATTGGCCGCGCCTTTGAGCGCGCCGACGTTGGAATCGGCGTTGCCCTGGCCCATCACGGCGTCGGCATAGCGGGTTTCGTAATAGCGGTAGCCGATGTAAATGCTTTCAGCCTGGAAGGACATGTATTCGGCCTGCTCGTCCTGGCCGATGGTGGCGTTGATTTCGTCCACGTTGGCAAACTTGGGCGTATCGGTGCCGGAGTTCACCACGGAAGGCGCGGACAGGGAATTGGTGGCGTAGGTGTCCACCAGCTTACCGGAGGGGTTCACGACGCCCTTGAGGATCTCCGCCACGCCGGTGAAGCCTTGGTGTCCGGGATAGCCGATGAACAGGATGGCGTCGGCGTACTGCTTGATTTCGTGCACTTCCATCTGGTTGGGGCTGTTGAGCAGCACGACCACCTTGCCGAAGTTCGCGCGCACCAGCTCCAGCAGGTCGCGTTCGTTTTTATGCAGCGCCAGGGAGCTGATGGGCTCGGTGGAGCCGCCCTCGTCGTCCTTGTCCTGCATGTTCAGGTCGGTGCCTTCGGCGCCTTCGCGGGTGAACACCACGATGGCGGCATCGTTAAAGTCGGCGAAGCTGTCGGTATACTGCTCGTAGAACGCGCGGTTTTCTTCCGTGCCGGCGGCGGAGCCGTTGACCTGGATGGAAGAGCCGCCCCAGGGGGTGGTGCTCAGCACGCCGCGGGCGGCAGTGCCGGACAGCAGACCGTTCCACAGGGTTTCATTCACCTGGAAGCCCTGGGCCTCCAGCGCGGTTTTCAGGTCGATGGCGTTGATCGCGCCGGTCTTGACCTTGGTGCCTGCGGAAGAAGCCTGGTAGGCGGGGTCCACCGCGCCGTGGCCGAATACGGAGATCTTGGTCACGTCCGTCAGAGGCAGCACGCTGTTTTCGTTCATCAGCAGCGCCGCGCCTTCGCGCATTTCATTCACGTTCTGCTCCAGCGCCGCGGCGATGGCTTTGGCCTGAGCTTCGGGATCGTCGAACGCGCCGAACTGGCTCTTGTAATAGGTGGTGTCAGCTGGGGCTTCGCCCTTTTCCACCACGCGGGCGGTGTTGATGCCCAGTGTGCTGTTGATATAGCTGGCGTTGGCGGTGGCCAGCGTGTTGCCGATCAGCGCGATCACCAGGATGACCGCGAAAACCGACGTGAGGCCGGACCACAGTTTGGAATTTTTCAAGACTGTCTCCTCCCTTTCGCAACGGGCTGCAAGCCCTTTTCATGTCACGATCAGTATAAATGATACCAAATCGGCAGGGGAAGACATACTTCGTAACTGGTCGTTTTTTTGACGCAGGTGGCGAAGGGGGAAAGGCAATTTATTTGAACGGAGGGATAAAAGGTCCAAGTTCAAAATTCTAAACAATATAGTCGAAACATTCGGTTCTCTGTCATATCACAGGTTCTGTCTCAGGCTCGTTTGACTTAGAGCTTTGAGCTTAGAACTTTCAGCTGATTCAGAGTTCCTTTGAACTGCCTACGGGAAAGAGAATATCCAGCGAGAAAATCCCGTCCTCCCAGCCGGTGGTCAGCGCGCCCTGGTACTTTTCGCACAGATACCGCATACTGCGCATACCAAAGCCGTGATAATCCTTGTCGGGCTTGCTGGTGACGGGCAGGCCGTCCATGAACAGCGGTTGCTTCGCGCAGGGATTCTCGATGTGGATGGTGAACAGATTTCCTTTCGGCGCGGCGTACAGGGTGATGATCCGCCGGGCTTCCTCCCGCTCCTGGCCCGCGGCCTCGATGGCGTTGTCCAGCGCGTTGCCCAGCAGGGAATACAAATCCTCCACCGTCAGGAAGGAAAGTCCGCTCCCATCCACGATGCTGCGGATGGTGATATGATTTTTCTCGGCCAGCAGGCTCTTTTCCGCCAGGACGATGTCCACATCCCGGTTGCCGGACTTTGGAAAGCTGTCGTAGATCATCACGGCGTTTTCCAGTTCGGCGATGCTCTTTTCCTGCTCCTTGCTGCTCATGTTCCGCAGGGCGGCGATCTGGTGCCGCAGGTCGTGGCATTTACGGTTGATCACGTCGATGGTGTCCCGGCTGATTTCATGCTGCTCCTGCTCCTGACGCAGCAAGCCTTGCATGATCATCTGTTCCCGCTCCGCCTTGCGGATGCGGAAAATATCCAGCAGGATCACCAGCAGCAGCGCGCAGGAAAAGCAATCGAAGAACTCCATGCCTATGGTATCGGTTTCCAGAGAGGTGGACCAATAGCTGAGCACATAGATGATCAGCGTGGACAGAATGGCGAAGGCCACCAGATAGCCGTTCTGAAAATCCACCGTTTCGCTGCTGCGGAACCGCTCCCGCAGGAAACGCCAAACCAGCAGGCAGGCAATGACCATATAAAATATCTGAAAGCACTGCGCCACGGCAAAGGACAGCGAAAACACCATCTCCGTCATGCGGTGCAGGCAGTGCACGATGTGCTGCACGGTGTGGGCCACACAGCAGTAAAACACGATCTGCCTCAGGTTCATCCGGAAACAGAAGCCAATCAGCAGCCCGGACAGCATGAGCATGGTCAGGAAGCCGAAGGTGAACCAGCCCACCGTGACGAACGGTGAAAAGAAGCCGTCGGGGATCACTGCGGGCAGCGCGCAGTAAACCGCCGCCGACGGAAGCAGCCGCAGCCAGAACAGCTTTTTCCGCTGCAAACGCGCGCAGAACAGCAGCTCGATCACCAGGATTTGAATGTGAAAATAATTGATGAACCACATATCAGCCCTGACCTCCTCCCAGCAGCGCCGCCATTTTTTCCAGGCATTCCTTTCTTCGCCTTCGGGAAACGGGCAGCTTCACGCCGTTTACGATCATCGCGTCGTCCGTCAGGGAAGTGATGTGATCGCAGTTGACCAGATGGCTGGGCGTGACCCGGAGAAAGCGCCGGAAGCGCTCATCCGCTTCCAGGTCGGACAGCTTGCCGTAGGCCTCATACTGGCCGGTCCGGGTGTGGTAGATGAGCATGTGGTTGTAGACCTCCACGAAGGTCAGATCCCGCACAGCCACTTTGTTGACGGCGTTTTTGCTGTTGATGAGCACCGTGGCTTCCATGCGCTTGCCAAGGATGCGCAGGATCCTGTCCAGCTTCATATAAAATTCCGCATAGCCCACAGGCTTTAAGATAAAGTCGAACGCGCCCACCTCATAGCCGTGAATGGCGTATTGGGCCATACTGGTCACGAAGCAGAGCAGCACGTTTTCGTCCTTCTCCCGCAGCCGCCTCGCGCATTCCATCCCGTCCATCAGCGGCATCATGATATCCATGAACACCACGTCGTACTCCCCGCGGTACTTTTCCAGAAAATCCACGGGATTCGCAAAAGCGGTGGCAGATATCTCTACGTTCTTTTCCGAAGCGTACAGGCTGCAAAAATGCGTGATTTTCTGCGATGCTTCCGCTTCGTCCTCTACAATAACGACTTTCAGCATGTGCAGCTCCTTGTGTTCCTTGACAGTGTCGGTTTTGCCGTTTGGCGAATTGCAAATACTGTAATTATTATACAAGGTTCCGTCCCGTTTGGAAAGTGTTTTCAAGCCATCCCATAAAAATCTTTCACCGATCCGCGTTACAGAAAAACTGCCGCACGGTTTGGTTGTGCTGCAGTTTTTCAATATTTGATTGCTATTGGAGCGGCGCGATGGCGTCCAGGATGGTCTTTCCCAGGGCTTCCCGGCCATAGCTGTCCACGGCGGCTTTGTTCTTTTCGCCGTGGATCAGATCGCCTGCGCCGCCGATGCCCCTCAATGAAGTTGGCGTCCAGCGCGTTCCTGCTCTTTTTCAGCAGCGCCATGCGGCATTCCGTTCCATGGTAAAAGAAGCTTTGCCGCCAAACATGACAGCAAAGCCTCATCCAAATGGAAAATGAAATCGAAGCGGTTTTCAAACCGGATGCGGATGATGTTGAGACAGCTGTTTACGATATCAAGCTCTTCCTTGAGCATGACCATAAAGCGTCGTATCCTTCCTCGCCGGTGCGTACACGCACCACGTTTTCCACGTCCTGCACAAAGATTTTCCCATCGCCGATATGGCCGGTGTGGAGAACGCTGCGGGCGGTGTCGATCACCTGACGAACAGGTACTTTGCTGACCACGATATCCACCTGCACTTTGGGCAGCAGGGTCACTTCCACAGGCGTACCGCGGTAGTATTCCGGCTTGCCCTTCTGCATGCCGTAGCCCATCACGTTGGTGACGGTCATGCCGGTAATGCCGATTTTGTTCATGGCTGTCTTGAGATTCTCCAGGCTGGCGGGACGACAAATGATTTGCACCCGGGTATAGACAGGTGCGTCAGGCGCTTTTTCTTTTGCCCTGCGGGTCGCTTCCGCAGCTTCGATGGGAGCGGGCATCGGCACGATCTCTCCTTCGGCCAGGCTGCCGTCCGGCAGGATGGAGAAGCCGGAATAGGCGGTGACCAGGCCATGCTCGGAACGGTCCAGGCCCATCGTTTCATCTGCGGCGTCAGCCCGGAGTCCGATCGTCTTTTTGATGAGGGTGAACACCAGGGTAATCACCACTGCCGTCCAGGCAAAGGTACTGCCTACGCCAAGCAGCTGGACCCCCAGGAATTTGAAACCGCCGCCATAAAAAACGCCCTTCATGGTGGAAACGCCGGTGGCGAAGAAGCCGGTCAGGACGGTGCCCAGCGCGCCGCATACCCCATGCACGGAAATCGCGCCGACCGGGTCGTCGATCTTGACTACCTTATCGAAGAACTCCACCGAAAGCACCACGGCCAATCCGCAGCAGATGCCAATGACGGCCGCGCCGAAAGGATTCACCGCGTCGCAGCCCGCCGTGATGCCCACCAGTCCCGCCAGGGCGGCGTTAAAGGTCATGGACACATCGGGCTTGCCGTATCGCAGCCAGGTGAACAGCATGGTGACCAGCGTTGCCAGGGCCGCGGCCAGGTTGGTGTTGAAAAACACAAGGCCTGCGGAGGTGATCAGTTCATCGGTATCCATGCCCACGGTGGAAGCACCGTTGAAGCCGAACCAGCAGAACCACAGGATGAACACGCCCAGAGCGGCGATGGACAGGTTGTGGCCCAGGATGGCCTTGGGTTTGCCATCCTTGCCATACTTTCCGATGCGGGGCCCCAGTATCTTTGCGCCGATCAAGGCGCACACGCCGCCCACCATGTGCACGGCGGTGGAGCCGGCGAAATCATGGAAGCCCAGCTCCGCCAGCCACCCGCCGCCCCAGATCCAATGACCGGACACGGGATAGATGAACAGGGAAATCGCCGCGGAGTAAACGCAGTAGGCGGAAAACCTGGTGCGCTCCGCCATAGCGCCTGAAACAATGGTGGCGGAGGTGGCGCAGAACACTGTCTGGAAAATGGCGTAAGCCCACAGGGGGACGCCCGCGGGAAGAATGTGACTGTAGTCCCCCAGGATGAAAGGATCGATCCAGCCAAAGGCCGCCGTGCCCGCGCCAAACATGATGCCAAAGCCGAACAGCCAGTACAGGGGCGTGCCGATACAGAAATCCATCAGGTTTTTCATCAGGATGTTGCCAGTGTTCTTGGCCCGGGTAAAGCCGGCCTCGCACATGGCAAAGCCCGCCTGCATGAAGAAAACCAGGGCCGCGCCAAGCAGGACCCAAATGGTGTTTGCGGGGGAATACGTCATACCACTCACTTCCGTTTCTGTAAGATTACCAACAAAAAGAAATAATAAAAAACGCAAGGGTGCTTCAAGCACACCCTTGCGCCTTGTTGAAATGATGGCATTTTATTCCAGATTCATTCGCTTGTCAAGGGGAAAACAGTCAAAGTACAATTATCTTATCCTTGCTTGCTTTGGCTCAGCAGGATGCGGTCGTCGTCCAGGTCATGACCCGACATGGCGTGGAAGCGCTGCAAAAGATCGGCCACCGACAGCTTTTGCCGTGCCTCGCCGGAAATATCCAGGGCGATTTTTCCCCGATCCATCACGATGGTGCGGTTGCCCATCTGAAGCGCGGCCTGCATATTGTGGGTGATCATCAGGCAGGTCAAATGCTTTTTCTCCACCAGCTGACGGGTAAGCGTCAGCACCTTTTCCGCGGTTCCGGGGTCCAGGGCCGCCGTGTGCTCATCCAGCAAAAGCAGCTGAGGCTCGGCAATGGTTGCCATCAGAAGCGCGGCCGCCTGACGCTGCCCGCCGGAAAGCAGGCCCATCTGGGTTCCCATACGGTCCTCCAGGCCCAGCTTCAGGGAGGAAAGCAGCTCCCGGAAATAGGCGCTGTCCCGCCGGTTCACAGCAAAAAAGGATCGGCTGGCCTTACGGGTGTAAGCCAGGGCCAGGTTTTCCTCAATGGTCATGTGGGGGGCCGTGCCGCGCATGGGGTCCTGGAACAGGCAGCCGATGTTCAGCGCCCGCTGGTAATCCTTTTGCCTGGTGATGTCCGTGCCGCCCAGAACGATTTTTCCCCTGTCCAGCCGGAATTTCCCCAGGATGGCGTTGAACAGCGTGGATTTTCCAGCGCCGTTGGAGCCCAGCACGGTGATAAAGTCCCCCGGAGCTGTTTTCAGGGATAAATCATCCAGCGCTAATTTGGCGTTGGGCGTTCCCTTTTCAAATGTTTTTTTAAGCCCGGTCAGGATCAGCTCGCTCATGCCGCTTCCTCCTTTTCCGCCCGCCTATCCCGAATCCAGCGCCGAATCAGCGGCAGGGTCAGCGCGATCACCACGATCACCGCGGACAGCAGCTTGACCGCATAGCTGGGCATATCGATTTTATAGGCGAATTGCAGGATCACCCGGTAAATCAGCGAGCCGAACATGGCGGAAATCAACCCCAGGGTCACCGAACGCTTGCCGAAAAATACCTGGCCGATGATCACCGAGGCCAGCCCCACCACCAGCATGCCACTGCCGAAATTCAAATCGGCATACCGCTGCTGCTGGCAAAGCAGCGCGCCGGAAAGCGCCACCAGCGCATTGGAAAGCATGATGCCGGTCACCCGGGCCCGGTCGGCATTGATGGAGGAGGAGCGCACCATTTCCTCATTGTCCCCTGTGGCGCGAATGGCCATGCCGGGGCGCGTGTAAAAGAAAACCGCCAGCACAGCCAGCACCGCGATCACGATGACGCCTGTGAGCAGCACGGCGCTCAGATTGGCGTCCAGCCGCTTGTTGCCGGTTACATCCGCCAGAATAGCCCGGAAGGACTTATACAGCGTATCGCAGGCCACCTGTGTTTCCACCCCGGCGCTGTTCAGAGCGGTTTTTTGCAGGTACAGGTTGGATTGTCCCCCCAGCACCATAAAATTGATGGTATACAGGCCCGTCATGGTCAATATGCCCGAAAGAATGGGATTGATGCGCAGCTTGGTCTGCAGGATTCCCGTGCACAGTCCCGCCAGGGCCCCGGCCAGGGCTCCGCACAGCAGCGCCAGCCCGGGATGCCCCGCGATGGTGACAACCGCGCATACGCACATGCCCACCACAAAGCTGCCGTCAATGGTCAGATCAGGCATGTTGAGCACCCGGAAAGCAATAAATACGCCCAGGGCCATGGGCACATAAATCATGCCCTGGCTGAGCGCTGAAATCAACAGGTTCATGATGGTCATGGCTGCTTCCTTCCTTTGGAAAGAATTTCCGGAGGACGGGGCCACCCCGCCCCCCGGGAATCAAATGATCATTCACCGAAATGGCTGGCCCCATCGGCCTCCACCAGCACCCGATAGGCGGACAGGATATCCTCGGTGATTTCCATGCCCAGGGTGCCCGCCGCCTGCAGGTTCACGAAGCGGGCGTAATCGCTCAGAGTTTCATAGGGAATATCCTCTGGCTTTTCGCCCTTGGCCAGACGAATCACGATGTCGGCCACCTGATTGCCCAATTGCACGTAGTCCACGCCGATGGTGGCAAAGCCGCCGTCCGCCACCATGGAATCCGCGCCGCAGTACACCGGCACCCCGTAGCTGTACGCCACGTCAATATAGGTGCTCATGGCGGAGGCAATGGAATTGTCATTGCCGGTATACAGGGCATCGATGCCCTTGGAGATCAGGGTTTCCACAGCCGTTTGCAGCTCGGACAGATTGGAGATGGAAACCTCCTCATAGGCAATGCCGTTCTCATCGCAGTAAGCTTTGGCCGCGTTGATGGTGGACACGGAGTTGGTTTCGCTGGAGGTGTACAGAAAGCCGATTTTTTTGTAATCCGGCTGGAAATCGGAAATCAGCTTCACGATTTCCCCGGCGGGGATGCTGTTGGATACGCCGGTGATAAAGAAGCTGTCGTCCCCCGTCAGTCCGGCGGCCACGGGATCGGACACTGCGGCGAATACCACCGGGATCAGGCCGTCCTCAAAAATCACCTTGGCGCTTTGGGCGGTGTTGGTGGCGATGGGCACCAGGATATCCACCCCGTCCATCTTTACGTTTTCCAGGATAGTGGACAGCGCCGCGGTATCCCGCTCCGCGTTTTTGGTCACGATTTCAAATTCGATATCGCTGGCTTCCAGCGCGGCGATAATGGTATCCCGGATCTGATCCAGGGAGGTATGGGTCATGGGCTGCACCACGGCCACCCGGATGGGCTCCGCCAGGGCGGAAGCGGCGCTGAACACCATGATACAGGACAAAGCCAGGCAAATCAGGGAACGGAAAATACGGTTCTTCATTTTCATGTCCTCCTTTTATTTCAGTTGGTTTTCATATTGCTTCGCCAGTTCCGTATACCGCCTGAGAACGCCGACGCTTTCGTCAAAGGCCGCGCGTTCTCCTTCGGTCAGGGGCAGCTGGATCACTTGCCGGACGCCGTTTCTTCCGACCCGGCAGGGAACGCCGCAGGCAATATCCTGAACGCCGTATTCTCCCCGCAGCGTGACCGACAGCGGCAGAACGCGGTCCGTATCGGTCAGGATGGTTTGGATCAGATGGGCGGCAGCCTGGCCGATGCCAAACTCCGTGGAACCTTTGCCGTTGATGATATCCATGCCGGTTTGATGGGTGCGGTACAAGGCATTTTGGGCGTCGAAGCCCGGCATGTCTTCCGCTTTCTTTCCCTGGATTCTGATACCGCTGAAGGGAATCATGGAGGAATCCCCATGCTCCCCCAGGACAACGGCCTTTATTTCCGCCCGGGGAGCGCCCGTTTGCTCGCTCAGGATGCGGATCAATCGCGCCGTATCCAGCAGCGTGCCGGTGCCAAAGCACCGGGTCGGGTCCATCCCCAACGCCCTGCGCAGGCAATCGGCAATGATATCGCAGGGGTTGGTGATGCTGATCACCAGGCCCTTGAGAGGCGCCGCCCCCAATTGCTGGGCCAGCTCATGGATCATGCGCACCGAATCCCCCAACAGATCCAGCCTTGTCTGGCCCGGCTCCCGGGCCTTCCCGATGGCGCAAACCGTGATATCGGCATCGGTGCAGTCGGCGTAGCTTCCCTCCCGCACCATGGGACAATGGGAAGAAGAACTTACGCTGTCCGCAATATCGTCGGCCTGGGCCGCCGCCTTTCCCGGCAGCTTGTCCACCAGCACGATTTCATCGCAGACGCCTCCCGCCGCCAGCGCCCACGCCACATGGGAGCCCACGTGGCCCGCGCCCAGGATCACAACCTTTGTTTTCAAGCGCTCACCTCCGTTTTTCCGGACGGCGTTTCCATACAAAAAACCCCGTCCCGCAATTCTTGCTTGCTGGGACAGGGCTGAAGTCTCATTTCCCTGCGGTGCCACCCGGCTTGGCGCTCATGCGCCCACCTTTGCGCCGTACCGTCATACGGCCTCCTTTGATAACGGAGAGAAAGCTCCGTCGCCCCTACTCAGGCCAGTCACCCGGCCCCTTCGGTTTGCCCTCAAAAGCCCATTCATTTCCGCGCCTTGTACCGCAATTCCACCGCCTGCGGCTCTCTGTCCATGCTGATCGGAAACTACTCCTCTTTTTCAACGGTTACCACAATTATACATTCTTTCTCTTTTCTGTCAAGCACAATACAATCAAAGAACAATTCCGCGTTTCGCCTGTTCCTCAGGAAAGCAGCGCCCTGTCGTTGGCGAATTCTTCGCCGCTGGCCTTGAAAAAGGCGGTCATCAGGTTTTCCACGGTGAGGCGCTGCTTTTCTTCCCCGGCGATATCCAGGATGATTTTTCCGTCGTTCATCATGATCAGCCGGTTGCCGTAGCGGATGGCGTCCCGCATGTTGTGGGTGACCATGAGGGTCATCAGCTTGTTTTCCGTTACGATCTTTTCGGAAAGCTGCAATACCTTTTCTGCGGTGCGGGGGTCCAGGGCGGCGGTGTGCTCGTCCAGGAGCAGCAGCCTGGGCTTTTTCAGCGTCGCCATCAGCAGCGTCAGCGCCTGTCGCTGGCCCCCGGATAGCAGGCCCACCTTGGCGGTCATGCGGTCCTCCAGGCCCAAGCCCAAAGCGGCCAGCTGATCCCGGTATTGATTCCTTTCC
>ONRC01000062.1 GCA_900320085.1 uncultured Eubacteriales bacterium | reverse complement strand
CAACATCGTCAACAACGGCAAGTGCATCGGCGACCGGATGGATCTGTCCACCGCCGACCGGATGATGATTCAGGTGCCCATGTTCCATTGCTTCGGCATGGTGCTGGCGATGACGGCCAGCATGACCCACGGCACCAGCCTGTTCCCGCTGCCGTACTTTTCGCCCAAGCCCGCTCTGGCCTGCATCCATCAGGAAAAGATCACGGCGTTCCACGGGGTGCCCACCATGTTCATCGCCCTGCTGGAGCACCCGGATTTCCCGAAGACGGACTTTTCCCACATGCGCACCGGCATCATGGCCGGGTCGCCCTGCCCGATCTCCGTCATGCGGGACGTGGTGGAGAAGATGCACATGACGGAAATCACCATCGTCTACGGCCAGACCGAGGCCAGCCCCGGCTGCACCATGAGCTCCACCGACGATCCGCTGGAGGTGCGCGTGACCACCGTGGGCCGGGCCATGCCGGAAATCGAATGCAAGATCGTGGACCCCGAGACCGGGGAAGAGCTGCCCGACAACGTGACGGGCGAGTTCGTGGCCCGGGGCTACAACATCATGAAGGGCTATTACAAAATGCCCAAGGCCACCCAGGAGGCGATCGACAAGGACGGCTGGCTGCACACCGGCGATCTGGCCTGCCGCACGCCCGAGGGCAATTACCGCATCACCGGGCGCTTGAAGGACATGATCATCCGCGGTGGCGAAAACATCTATCCCAAGGAGATCGAGGAGTTCATTTACACCCATCCCAAGGTTTCCGACGTGCAGGTGATCGGTGTGCCGGACGAGCAGTACGGCGAAGAAATTATGGCGGTGGTGATCCTGAAAGAAGGACAATCCATGACCGCCGACGAATTAAAAGGATTTGTGCGGGAGCATATGGCCCGCCATAAGACCCCCCGCTACGTCCAGTTCGTGCAGGAATTCCCCACCAACGCGGCGGGCAAGATCCTCAAATACAAAATGCGCCAGGACGCGGTGGAGCTCTTGAAGCTGCAAAAGGCCAACAGCATCGAGACGGCATAAAAACGGAGATGAAGATATGGACGCTTGGAAAGACGCAAAGGAAATAGAAAGGCTGCTTGCACAGAAGGAATCCGTCACCATTCATTTTCATGGAAGGGAAGAAGCCAGGACGATCATGGATGCGTTATGCTGCCATGGCTATCCCACAGATGGCTATACAATTGATGAGGATGGAACGGATATTGATTCTGATTCCCTGCCAACCTGTTATATCACAAAGCGGTACGATCTAAACGGTGTGCTGCGGGAAGCAATCAATGAAAGTGCCGGTGGTCTTTTAAATGATGTTCGTTATTATGACGGGCAGGAAAGGGTAGTTTACATTTCTTCATATGATTTTGTCGGCGGACGCCCTGGCTATTATATTATCAAAAGAACTTATTATTCTTATGATAAGGCTACTGGGAAAATTGATCCATATACACATTCCCAAGCAGGGAGGGAAAGAGTATTTGAACAATTGAAACTTGTTTTTAACTGGGAAAATGAATCCTGCATTGTATCGCCTTATCAAGGGGAATAGTTCCCATCGACGTTGCATGCAAGATCCTTAAATACAAAATGCGCCAGGACGCAGTGAAACTGCTCAAGCTGCAAAAGGCCAACAGCATCGAGACGGCGTAAGAACGGACCCGTGAATTGCAAGCAGTGTTTGGAAGGGAGCATACCAAAAGGCTTCCCCTTGAGGGGAAGCTGTCAGGCGCGGAAGCAAGATGGAAAGAGACAGAAAGCCAATTCGCGCCTGACTGATGAGGTGATAGTTGCCAAGGACGAAGCTGCTGGGATGAAATCCGGCAAATCACCTCATCCGACCTGCGCGAAGTTACTTGATTCCTCCGATGGAGTTGCTTTCGCGCAGGCCACCTTCCCCTCAAGGGGAAGGCTTTTGGGTGCTTTCATGGCTGTTTATTCAATGTGCAGCTCAACCGTTCATATCGCTAAAGACTTCTCGGAAAAATACCGATGAACATTGCAATCAAAAAGATGTCCTCCGACGCGGAAATCAAAGGCAAGGCGTATGTTCATTGGAAAGCCTGGCAGGAAGCGTATCCGGGGATGGTGGCCCAGTCCTATCTGGACAGGCTGACGCTGGAAAAGTGCGAATCCATCGCTTACCAATGGCCCGACAATATCCTGGTAGCCAAGGACGGAGAGCGCGTCATTGGGTTCGTCGGTTACGGCAAGTACCGAAACGATGAGCTTCCAAACACGGGAGAGGTATATGCGATTTACGTCCTGTCCCAGTATTACGGCCAGGGCGTTGGGGAACAGCTGATGCGGGAAGCGCTGAAGCAGTTAAGCGGATATCCCAAGGTCGCGGTTTGGGTGCTGAAAGAAAACCGGCGGGCCATCCGTTTTTACCAGCGCTTTGGCTACCGCTTCGACGGGAAAGAGGAAACCATCCTGCTGGATACGCCGGTCATGGAAGCAAGGATGATTCTGGAAAAATAACAGGAACCATGGATGATATCTCACATAGAAAGGAAGTCCTCAAGCATGGAAATCAAAATGAACCTGACCAAAACTCCCAAGGCGAAGCCGGACTGGAACAAGCTGGGCTTTGGCAAAATCTTCACGGATCACATGTTCGTGATGGACTGGAACAGCGAGAAGGGCTGGTACGACGCCCGCATCGAGCCCTTCGGCAACCTCTCCCTGCATCCCGCCGCCACGGTGTTCCACTACGGCGCGGAAATCTTTGAGGGCCTGAAGGCCTACCGCCGCCCGGACGGCGAAGTGCAGCTGTTCCGCCCCTGGGAAAACATCAAGCGCCTGAACAACTCTGCCGAGCGCCTGAGCCTGCCCCAGGTGGACGAGGCATTCACCCTGGACGCCCTCAAAAAATTCGTGGCCCTGGAAAAGGACTGGGTGCCCTCCCTGCCCGGCACCAGCCTGTACCTGCGCCCCTTCCTGTTCGGCAATGACGAAACCCTGGGCGTGCACACCATCCACAACGCCAAGTTCCTCATCATCGCTTCCCCCGTGGGCGCGTACTACGCCGAGGGCCTGAACCCCGTCAAGATCATGATCGAAACCGAGGACGTGCGCGCGGTGCGCGGCGGCACGGGCTACACCAAGTGCGGCGGCAACTACGCGGCCTCCATGCGCGCGGGCGACCGGGCCGCGGCCGAGGGCTATTCCCAGGTGCTGTGGCTGGACGGCGTGGAGCGCAAGTACATCGAGGAAGTGGGCGCGATGAACGTCATGTTCCTCATCAACGATACCGTCGTCACCCCCAAGCTGACCGGCTCCATCCTGCCCGGCATCACCCGCAAGAGCTGCATCGAGCTGCTGAAAGAAATGGGCTGCAAGGTGGAAGAACGCCTGCTGTCTGTGGACGAGCTGGAGGACGCCATGAAGACCGGTGCCCTCAAGGAAGCCTGGGGCTGCGGCACCGCGGCGGTCATTTCGCCCATCGGTGAGCTGCGCATCAACGGCACCTCCTTCACCGTGGCGGACGGCGGCATCGGCAAACTGTCTCAAAAGCTGTACGACACCCTCACCGATATTCAGTGGGGCAAAGCGCCTGACACCCATCAGTGGACATGCAAGGTGTAATGCTGTTTAATCCTTGAAACATAGATTCAGGAAAACATCCATTTGCTCCTTAGCGCTGCGCATGTCGCAGCCTGCGGATGATAATCGAAGGGCTCTTCGATGCATCCTGGAGGCTTTTTCGACAGTCTGAGGCTTCCCCCTCAAGGGGAAGCCTTTTGCGTTATCCGTTGATAAAGGCTTTTCTTTAATGCATATTTGGCCTGTTTTGGTTGCCGCGTCGTCTAATAAGCGTTGAAAGGAGGGAGCGCTTTGGTTCAGGACCCGCGCCAGGAATATCTGGATACGCTCATTGCCCGATGGGAAAAACCGATGCTTCGGCTGTGCTTCGCTTATCTGTGCGATACAGCGCTGGCGGAAGACGCCGTACAGGAAACATTCTTCAAGGCCTGGAAGAACTATGACCGTTTCCGCGGAGAGGCACAGGAAAAAACATGGCTGACGCGCATTGCGATCAACACCTGCAAGGACCTGATGAAGAGCGCCTGGATGCGGAATACGGATCGGTTCGTGACGCCGGATTCCCTTCCGGAAGGCGCTGTTCCCTTTGACGAAAAGGACGACACCGTTACGCGCGCGGTGCTGTCCCTGCCGCCGAAGCTCAAGGAGGTAACGCTGCTTCACTGGTACCAGGGACTGACTTTGGAAGAAATGACAAAGACCCTGTGGCTCCCCCGGTCAACAGTCAATTATCGGCTGAAAAAAGCGAAAACGATGCTCAAGCAGGAGCTGGAGGATTGGTATGATGAATAAGAATAAGGAAACGCTTAAGGCCGTCATGGACCGTCGGCTCTCCTTCCTGGATGAAGCACCCTCCTGCCGGGCCGCTGTTCAGCATCGGATCGCTCAGAAGGGGGAACCCGCTGTGAAAAAATTTTCTGTTGGTTTGGCGCTGGCGCTCGTCCTGACGCTGCTGTCTGTAACGGCCCTGACTGCGGGGCTGCTGCTCTCATCCAGGGTTTCCGCTGCTCGGATCGCGGATCGGGAACTGGAGAAGCGGTACGGCGTCACGGCGGAAATGCAGACGTTTTTTGAACGCGAAGAGCAGGGTCTGCCGGACGGCGCCGTTCAGGTAACCTACACAGGCGTCGGCGGAATGGAATATGTGCTGGGCACCTATACCGCCCTGATCAAAGAAGGAAAAGCGAAGATCCAATGGAGCCATGACGGGGAAGATACTTCCGGCGGGTATGAGGCGAAGGCCTGGGGTCAGGAGCAGCTCCGGCAGATGATGACGGACAGCCTGGACCAGAAGAAAAAGGATGCCTTTATCAGCAAGGCAACGGCGATCAGCGAACGGCATGGCGTTTTTGAAGATCATTCTTCTTCCGCTGCGGACACAGCCTATTTTGAAGAGCGCGAAGCGGGCAAGACGGCGGCTCTGAATGCGCGTAAGCTAACTGAGGACGAAATGCTCCTGATCGGCAGGGAGTTCATCATCCGCAATTACGGGCTGAACGAAGAACAGACCGCCCGAATGGAATTATATACCAACAGCTTCCGGGACGAAGAAAACAGCTGGTATGAGATGATAAACGGCAAGCCCTGCTTCCAAGTGGAATACCTGCTGTATAATGACGAATATGAAACCGGAGACATGACGAAACGCACTGAGATGAACGGATACTACAATGTTTTCGTGAACGTAGAAACCGGCGCCGTGGAGGAATACGAGTACAATTCCAGTCTGGGCGGACAGGACTGATTCCCTGCCCTGGTACAGACGGGGACTGAGAGTCGATCCGCGCTGACAAGGCCAGGTCATGCCGTGAACATGCTTGAGCCGCGGCAGTTCCCGCGATTATGATTGACAATCCGGGAGCTTTGGGGTATCATGGGTAGTGGCTATGTGCCTGAAAGGAGATATTCTTATGGAAAACACGGTCAACAAGAGCATGAGCATCGGCGAAGTTTTGAACATCCACCGCGGCACCGCCCGCATCCTGATGGAGTTTGGCATGCACTGCCTGGGCTGCCCCCATTCCATCATGGAATCCCTGGAGGATGCCTGCGCCGTGCACGGCACCAATGTGGACGAACTGGTGCACCAGCTGAACGAGTTCCTGGCTGAGGCGAAATAACCGCCATGCAGGTACGCGATACGGCGGAAGCCCTGTATATCGCCTGCGAAATGGAAAAGCGCGCCATCCGCCTGTATGAACGGGCCCTGGCGGTATTTGCGGATGGCCCCTGTCAGGAGGCCATCCGCGCGATTCTGGCGGATGAAAGGCGTCACCTGGCCCGTTTCACCGAAATGGGTGGGGAAACGCCTGATTTTACGCGGGCACAATTGCTCGCCGCCCAGGCGGCGGGCGTGTTGTTTACCGGAGGGCTGATCGAAGCGCAGCGCAAAGGCGCGTTTGATTCCGTGCTGCGGTTGTACCAATACGCCGCGGAAGAAGAACGCGACGCCGTTGCCCGCTATGGGGAATTTGCTTCCCGGGTGGACGGCCCAGCTGCCGCGGCGTTCCGCCAGATTGAAATGGAAGAATCGGGGCACTTAAAGAAACTCAATGAAATGATCTCCGCGCTGCCTGCCTCCGCGGAAGAATAACGAAAAGGATTTTTGACACATGATGCAGCAGCTTGCCATTGCCTCCCTCAAACCCGACGACCGCTTCCTGGGCTTCCTGCTTGTGCGTTCCGCCGAGCAGCGCACGTCCGCCAAGGGTGGGAAATACCTGGACCTGACGCTGTGCGACAAGGACAGCGAAATCAACTGCAAGAAGTGGGACGGCACGGTTCCGCCCCCCAGGCAGGGCAGCGTGATCAAGGTGGCGGGCACGGTGCAGGAGTTCAATGGACGGCTGCAAATGCGTATCGATCAGATGCGCGACGCCCGCCCGGACGACATGGTGGATATGCGGGCCCTCATGCCCTGCGCTCCCGAACCGCCGGAGGACATGCTTTCCGAAATCAACCGCACCATCGACAATATGAAGACACCGGAGCTCCGGGCCATCCTGCGGGAAATGCTTTCCATGTGCGGGGACAAGCTGATGTATTATCCCGCCGCCCAGCGGGTGCACCACGCGGAACGCAGCGGATTGCTGCACCACACCCTGGGCGTGCTGCGCGCCGCCGAAGCGGTGCTGCCGCTGTATCCCTTCCTGAACGGCGATCTGCTGCGCGCCGGGGCCATCGCTCATGACCTGAGCAAGACCGCCGAGTTCCTCAGCGACGAGGGCGGCAACGTGTCGGATTATTCCGCGGAAGGGCAATTGCTGGGTCATCTGGTGCACGGCGTGGCCCAGGTGCGGGAGGCCGCCCGCCGGGCGAACGTGACGGGCGAATACGTGCTGCTTCTGTCCCACATGATCATCAGCCATCACGGCCTGCCCGAGCATGGCAGTCCCCGTCCGCCCATGTTCCCCGAAGCGGAGATGCTGCACCTGCTGGACGACATGGACGCCAAGATGAACGAGATGGAAGGCGTCATGCGCCGTACCCCCGTCGGCGCGTTCAGCGAAAAAATCTGGACGCTGGACCGCAGGCTGTACCATCCCAACCTCCCGGCAGAGGAGGATTTGCCGGAGGCCTCCCTTAGCTGCTCCGACGCCTATTCCGGTCTTTTGTAAAAACCTGCGGAAATCCTGTTCTGTACGCGCCAAAGTGCTTGACGAAAGATGAAGAAAATGTTACAATATTACTACAAATCTGTAATCAATCGTTTTTCGGCATTCTGAAAAGCGATTCTGAGTCAAGGAGGCATCTTTCGGATGAAAAAAACATTCAGGATTTTGGCGCTGGTTCTGCTGGCTGTTTTGCTGACCGGCTGCGCTGCGCAGAACCAGAGCTTCCCCGATGCGGAAACGGCGCCTGCCAGCGCCCAGCAGAAGGACCCCATGGATTTGAGCACCCCCGTACCGCGCCAGGAACTGGATTTGCCGGAGGGCTATGACCCCGCTTCCGAGGAAGGCGGGGAAGAGAACGCGTTTAATGATAGCGCGGTGTATGACGATTACGGCCGCAATGTGTATGCAGGGGCTACCCCCATTCCCCTCGACCCGATCGATATGCCCACCGCCACGCCCAAGCCTACTCTAACCTTTGAGTACGGCACCGTGAGCGCGGAAAAGCTGCGCCTGATCTTTGACGCGCCGCAGGGCTGGGGCATCGACGATTCCGTGGCTGACGCGGTCACGCTGATCAACCCCACCGAGCTGGACGGTTATAACGCACAGATCACCATTCGTGTGTACAACGTAGCCAGTTCCTTCAAGACCAACGATCTGAAGGCCGAGCTGCGCAACACCCTCAAGGAGCTGGGCCAGTACAATTTTTCCAAGTGGAAGACCACCGAGCTGGCCAGCCGCACCCTCCTGAAAAAGGACGGTTTCTACGCCGACTATGAAGGCACCTACACCAACGACGTGTCCATCTATGGCCGCGTGATGATGGCTCTGCTGGACAACAACCAGGTGATCATGCTGCATATCTCCTGCCCCGACGGGTACTTCAACAGCAGCTACAAAGCCGTTATCAATCATGTGCGCGACAGCCTGAGACAAATCTGATCATCAAATACAAAAAGAACAGCCGGACGGAAACAATTTCCCGTCCGGCTGTTCTTTTTGATTGGTAGTTATTTAGAAAATGAAAGGTACAAAGCCACGGGAAAGAGACACCGGGCTGAACAAAGCCCTTGCCTCGTCTTTATTTTTGTACCTTTTGCGCATTTAACACACAATGCTATCAGGCTGCTTTTTTACGGCCAAAGAGTTTTTGGAAGAACGCCTTGCGCTTGGCCCGGCGCTCCAGGCGCTCGCCCAGGTCGCGGGCGCCGACGCCGTAAACCAGGTAGAGGATGAGACCGCTGACGATCATAATAAACACGGTAGAGGCGCAGCGGCGGCCGGAGGCGTTCACGTTGTAGCCGTCGCGGCCCTCGTCGTGGCACATGTTCTGGATGACCATGGCGTAGGATTTGCCGTAGCTGCTTTGGAACGTGGCGCTCATGTCGTATTCTGTAAACAGGGCGTTGAAGTTCAGCGCGAACACGGCCAGCACGCTGGGCAGCACGATCGGCAGCTTCACCCGCAGGAACGTGACCAGCGGCGACGCGCCCAGGTTCCGCGCAGCGTCCTCCAGCTCCTCGTCAATGGCGTAGAAGGCCGCTTTCACCATGCGCAGGGCGAAGGGCAGCTTCACCACGGTGTAGGCCATCACGATCAGGAACCGCACGTTTTCGCGCATGTACAGGTTCTGGCCCAGCACGTACCACACGTCGGTGGAGTTGAAGTAAGTGCGGTAGCTGTAGCAGATCAGGATGGTGGGCAGCAGCCAAGGGAACAGCAGGCTGTATTCCAGCACCACACCGCGCTTCTTGCCCTTGTTCTTAAAGATGTAGTTCACCGCCACCACCACGATCACGCAGGCCAGCGCCGCAGCCAGGGCGGACAGCACAAAGCTCAGGCGGATGCCGCCCACGGTATCCGCGTTGGCGAACAGGCCGCTGATGGCGCCGGGCCGGGTGCGGTATTTACCGCGGTTGGTCATGAATTCAAAGTCCTGACTGCCGAAGAAGTTGATCAGCGTCCACTGGTCCATCCCCAGGGTCTTGCTGCGCAGGGAGGGATAATTCTGGAACGCGAACAGCACGATCATCACCACGGGGGTCATGTAAATCACAAACAGCACGTAGGCGTAGATGTGCGCCAGCACGTTGGCCACGGGGTTGTTGATCTTCTGCTTTTGCAGCTTGGCCTTGGTCTTGCTGACAGACAGGTAATGCCCCTTCCGCTCATAGGAGGACAGCACCGTCAGCAGCAGGATGGTGAACATGGCCAGGATGATGGACAGCAGGGCGGCGCGGGCCTGGGGGAAGCTCTCGTCCGCGATGGAGGAACCGGCCAGGCGCACGATCTCGGGGTTGATGGAGTCGTAGCCCAGCAGGGTGGGGGCGGACATAGCGCAAAGGCCCGTGATGAACGTCATGACCGTCAGGGAGAACAGGGTCGGGATCAGGGTGGGAAAAACCACCTTCAGCAGCACCTTGAAGGGCGACGCGCCCATGTTCCGCGCAGCCTCGACGGTGTTGTAGTCAATGGCCCGGATGGCGTTGCGGAAGAACAGGGCATGGTTGCTGGTGCAGGCGAAGGTCATGGTAAAGAGCACGGAGTTAAAGCCTGTAAACCAGTTTTTATCCAAGCCAGGGAAAATGCCGGACAGCCAGGTGGTCATGATGCCGTCGCTGTCGTACAGGAACAGATACCCCGTCACCAGCGCCACGCCGCTGTAAATCAGGGTGGTCATGTAGCCCAGCCGCAGGATCTTCGCGCCCTTGATGTCAAAGTATTCCGTCAAAAGCACGATGGAGATGCCCACGATATTGACCGTGACCACCAGGCACACGGCCAGCTTTAAGGAGTTCAGAACGAACTTGGGCATGTTGCCCGCGAAGAAGAAGCGGATGACCGCCCAGGGGTCGATGGCCCCGGTGGCGGGGTCTTTGACGGTGAAGATGGAGGTCAGGGTGTTCAGGCAGGGCAGCAGCATAAACCCGAAAAACAGGTAAACGAAGAAGGCGATGCCAAACACCTTCCAGATCAGGGAAGCGTTCAGCTTGGTTTCCGGCTTTTTGGTCAGGGTGGACATGGCCGCGCCTCCCTTCACTGCCGGGGATAGCTCATCAGGTTGCGGGCGTGGATGCCCACGGTGACCTGCTGGCCCGGATCGTAGAGGTTGATGCCGTCGTTGCGCTCGATCACCTTGATGATCTGTCCGGCGCAGCGGATGTAATACTTGATGTACAGCCCGTAGTATTCGCGGCTTTCGATGGTGCCGGGCAGGGAGGCTTCGCCCTCCTGGGGTTCCCGGTTCACGCGGATGCGCTCCAGGCGGATGAAGTGGTTCTGGCTTTTGTCCACACCCAGCTTGTCCGCCAGCTCGTCCTCCACCTTGTTGATGTCGCCGATGAAGTTGCAGACGAATTCGGTCTTGCTGTGGTTGTACACCTCGTTCGGCGTGCCGATCTGCTCGATAAAGCCCTTATTGAACACGGCGATGCGGTCGGAAAGCGTCAGGGCTTCTTCCTGGTCGTGGGTCACGTAGATGGTGGTGATGCCGAAATCCCGCTGCATTTTTTTGAGTTCGTTGCGCAGCTGTACGCGCAGCTTGGCGTCCAGGTTGGAAAGCGGCTCGTCCATGCAGATGATGGCCGGGCCCGTCACCAGCGCGCGGGCGATGGCGACGCGCTGCTGCTGGCCACCGGACAGCTGGCTGACGGCCTTTTGCAGCTGCTCGTCGGTCAAATCGACCTTCTTGGCGATGTCCCGCACCTTCGCGTCGATCTCCGGCTTTTTCAGCTTCTGGATTTTCAGGCCGAAGGCAATGTTGTCATACACCGTCATGGTGGGGAACAGGGCGTAGCTCTGGAACACGATGCCGATGTTGCGCTTTTCGATCGGCACGTGGGTAATGTCTTTGCCGTTCACGTTCACCGTGCCGGAAACCGGCTCGATGAATCCGGTGATGGTGCGCAGCGTGGTGGTCTTTCCGCAGCCGGAGGGGCCCAGGAAGGTGAAAAACTCGCCCTGCTTCACGTCCACGTTGATGTTGTGCAGCGCTTCAAAATCGCCGAATTTCACCACGATGTACTTCAGCTCGATCATGTTGGCGGCTTGGTCTGCCATAGCGGTCACTCCTTATGGTAGCGTAAAAGGGAAGCGCGCCTGAATGCTCAGGCGCGCCTTCCGGTTGCATTTGGATTATTGAGCGGCCTGCGTCAGGGTGGCCCAATCCAGGGTATCCCAGTCGGGTTCCGCGGGGGCGGCGCTGTTGTCGGCCCAGTAGAAGCCCAGGTTGGTCATGATGTTTGTCCATTCCTTGGTGTGGGCGCCCACGTATTCGGCGTAGGTCATGTCGGTGCCTTCCACCTTGTTCAGGGCGAAGTTCTTGATGGTGTAGATGGCCGGGGTCTCGTCATAGATTTCGGCGGCGGCCACGGTGTTGCAGGGATAGCTGTCGAATTCGTCAGCCCAGGCAGCCTGCACTTCGGCGGAGCCGAACCATTCGGCGAAGGCTTTCACGGTTTCGGTCTGCTCGGCGGTGCGGTCATCCCGGTCGATGATGCCCAGGTATTCGGCGATGTAGTAGGTGCCGTCCGCGATGTCCACCAGGGCCCAGTTTTCAGGCTCCAGAACGCCCTTCAAAGGATGCTGGGAATTGTCGGCGGCGGTGTCGATCTTGCCGAACAGGGAGGAAGAATAGAAGGTGCCGATCTGCACGTCGCCGCGGTTCAGGGGATCAAAGCCGTAGCTGTCGCCGGTGAACACGCCGTTCTGGCAGTACTGCCACAGGGTCTTCCAGGTGGGATCGGTGAAGGCGTACAGCATGGCGCTGTTGATGTTGGCGTTGGTGGTGCCGCCGACCTTGCCCTGGCGATACCAGGTGTAGCCGCTGTTCACGATGTCGGCCCAGTGGTCAAAGTGGAGCTCGTTGCCGTTGGTGCCGAATTCGTCGTTGCGGTAGAGCATCAGCACGTTCTGGATCACGATGCCGTAGGCTTTGCCGTCGTATTTGAAGTCTCCCACTTCGCCGGCCCAGGAGGGAGTCCAATCGGCGATTTTCAGGTTTTCATAGGTGCCGCCGATGACCTGGCCCCAGCGGGTTTCGTTCAGGCCAAACAGGATGTCGCCGTCTTTGTTTTCATTGGCGGCCTGCACGGCGGCGGTGTCGCCGGAGATAACGGAGTTGTCATCGATGGAGATGGAGAAGCCCGCTTCCTTGGCGGCGTTGACCAGCCAGTTCACGCGCTCGGTGGAGTTGGAGTTGGAATAAATGCGGATGGTGTAGTCCTCAGCCGCGGCGAAGGAGCACAGAGAAAGCGCCATTACCAGCGCCAGCGCAAGAGCCAACAGTTTTTTCATGGAGAAATACTTCCTTTCTATGAAATTGATGGACGGAAAACTTTTCCGCCGGTTGGCCTTATTATACCCCCATCCGTTTTCCGGGTCAAGCGGAAAATGGATGGGTTTGCATCATTTTCTTGATTCAATGCTGTTAACAGTCGTGTTTTCAAGGATGATTTTTAAATCTAACAAAAGGGAACGCTGGGGGCTGCGCGCCCCCAGACCTGCGCCATGGCGGTGACCGCCCTGGACCCGCTACTGGCGATATTGCATTGTTGAAGAAAGCAGACAAGTCCCGCCTGCCGCGCTGGGGTTACGAAAAGTTTGAGGGCTTCTGGCCGAAGAAAGCCCGGGAACATCCGAG
This sequence comes from uncultured Eubacteriales bacterium, assembly GCA_900320085.1. Lineage (GTDB taxonomy): Bacteria > Bacillota > Clostridia > Christensenellales > Aristaeellaceae > RUG563. Next base: position 13,761 of record ONRC01000062.1, on the reverse strand, counting down.
GGGGAAAGTTTACTTTCCCCTACGGATGATTCCCTGGCTTTCCCCGGATGCAAAGCATCCGGGTTGGCGGCTTCGCCGCCGGGCCAGAAGCACAACGGCACCAAGCCGACCTTCCGCGTTCCTTCCCGCATCAGCGGGAACCAAGTTGATTCACCAGTTCAAGCTATATCCGCTATTGAGGTCCAGGAGATGAAATCTCCTGGTTCAGGGGTACAGGGGGCTGAACAAGCCCCCTGCCTCGACAATACCCTTCACAACACGACTGTAAAACCAAATCTTATTTTGCTTCAGCCTTGGGCTTGCGGCCGCGGGGCTTCTTGGCGGGTGCTTCGGGAGCGGGTGCTTCCTCGGCCTTGGCCTTCTTGGCGCGGGGCTTTTTCACGGGCTCCTCCACCTTGGGCGCTTCCACGGCTTCGGCCTTGGGCTTGCGGCCCCGGGGCTTCTTGACGGGTTCTTCCGCCTTGGGCGCTTCCACGGCTTCGGCCTTGGGCTTGCGGCCACGGGGTTTTTTCACGGGTTCTTCGGCTTTGGGTTCCTCAGCCTTTACCTTTTTCGCCCGGGGCTTTTTCGCGGGGGCTTCCTCAGCCTTGGGGGCTTCTTCCTTCACGGCCGGGGGATTGAGCATATCCCGGTACAGGGACATGTACATTTCGGCGCTGTGGCTCCAGGAATAATCGCCGCTCATGGCGCGGGTTTGCAGGGTCTTCCAGATTTCGGGCTGCTGCTTGTAATAGAAGATGGCCCGGCGGATGACGTAGAGCATGTCGTGGGCGTTGTAATTGAAGAAGGAGAAGCCGTTGCCTGCGCCGTTCTGCTCGTTGTAGGACAGCACGGTGTCCCGCAGGCCGCCGGTCTCGCGCACGATGGGCAGAGTGCCGTAGCGCAGGGAAATCATCTGGCTCAGGCCGCAGGGCTCGAACTGGGAGGGCATCAGGAACATATCCACGCCGGCATAGATGCGGTGGGCCAGGTTCAGATCCATCTTGAACCGGGCGGCCACGCGGCCGGGATACTGCTGCTCGGCCCAGCTGAACAGGTTGACGTATTTGGCGTCGCCCATGCCCAGCACCACCAGCTGCACGTCCTCTTCCATGATTTCGGCGATCACGCGGTCCACCAGGTCCAGACCCTTCTGATTGCTCAGGCGGCTGATGATGGCCATGATGGGGGTGTCGGCTTTGACTTCCAGGCCCAGCTCTTCCTGCAAGGCGCGCTTGCATTCAGCCTTGCCGCTCAGGTCGTCCACGGTGAATTTGGCGGGGATCAGCGGGTCGTTGGCGGGGTCGTATTCGCTCACGTCGATACCGTTGAGCACGCCGGAGAGGTGCTGCTTCTTGGCGCGGAGCAGGCCATCCATGCGCTCGCCATAATAGGCGGTCTGGATTTCCTCGGCATAGGAGGGGCTGACGGTGGTGATTTCGTCGGCGTACACCAGGGCGGCCTTCATGAAGTTGGCGCAGCCGTAGCATTCCAGCTTGTCGTTGGTGAAGTATTCGTCCTCAATGCCCAGGATGTCCTGGATATCGCCGATGGCGAAGATGCCCTGATACTGGAGGTTGTGGATGGTGAACACGGTGCGGATATTCCGGTAGAATTCCACGTCGCCATACTGGATGCGCAGCAGGGCGGGGATCATGCCGCTCTGCCAGTCATGCGCATGCAGTATGTCGGGCTGGAAGTTTAGCAGCGTCAGGGAATTCAGCACGGCCCGGCAGAAGAAGCCGAAGCGCTCATGCTCGTCGCCGCCCATGCCGTAGATGTAGCTGCGGCCAAAGTAATACTTGTTGTCGATGAAGTAGTAGGTCACGCCGTCCTTCACCAGGGACTCGATGCCGCAGTACTGCTTGCGCCAGCCCAGCTCCACTTCAAAGTCCAGCTCGTGCTTCATTTCGTTCACGTACTGCTCGGGGATGGCGCTGTACAGGGGCAGCATCACGCGCACGTCGTTGCCCTTCGCCGCCAGCACGGGCGCCAGCGCGCCCACCACGTCCGCCAGACCGCCGGTTTTCACAAAAGGTACGCATTCCGAAGCGGTAAACAGAATTTTCAACGTGCATTCCTCCATTCATGTGAAACGCGGACGGACGCATGCCGCCATCCGCCCGCGCTGTTACGGTTAATGAACTTTTATGAAACAAAGGAATCCGGGAGAGTACAGAGTTCAGAACGCAGCGTTCAGATAGATAGTGAATCATAGAAGGGACGTTTACAAACACTGTATAATCTGAACTCTGTACACTGTACACTCGGTTCCTGAGTTACACCGTATAATTCTTCGCCACCACAATTGGATAGCTTTCCGTGGCCAGCAGGCGTCCCTTGGGCTGCACAGTGGCCTGCTTATCCATGATGCAGTATTGCAGTTCGGCGTCTTCCAGCACCTTGCTGTCCTGCATGATGATGCAGTTGCGCACCACCGCGCCTTTGCCGATATGCACGCCGCGGAACAGGATGCAGTTTTCGACTGTGCCTTCGATGACGCAGCCGTCGGCGATCAGGCTGTTCTTGACCTTTGCGCCGTCGCAGTGATGGGTGGGCATTTCGTCCCGCAGCTTGGTCAGGATGGGCCGGTCGGCGGGGAACAGATCGGCGCGGGTGTCGCGGTTGAGCAGCTCCATGGAGGCCTTGAAGTAGCTCTGCACAGAATCCAGATACCACACGCGGCCGGGATTCTCAAAGCCGTTGACCTTCAGGGTGCGTTTGCTGATGGCTTCCATCAGCACGTCGCGGGTCAGGTGGTGATAGCCCTGGGACACGGTTTCGTCCACCAGGGTGATCAGCAGCTCGCGGCGGATGCAGAACGCCTCCAGATAGGTGTAGGGGAGATGGGGCGTGGAGGGGTCGGATTCCAGGGCGGAAACGCGGCCGTCTTCTTCCACCTGAATGTAGCGGCCGGCGCCGTTGCGGCGGGTGCCGGGATCCTTGGAATACATGAGGGTAATGTCTGCGCCGGAGGCTTCGTGGGCCTCCACCATGTCGTCAAACCGGGCATTGAACAGCATGTGGGTGTCGGTGGACACGACGTAGCGTTCCTTACTGCGGCGCAGGTAATGCAGGTTGGCGTGGATGGCGTCCAGGAAGCCGGAGTACACGCCTACGCTGTTGTTGGTGAACGGGGGCAGGAACACCAGGCCCGCCCGCTTGCCGTGCAGATCCCATTCACGGCCGGAGCCCAGATGGTCCATCAGGCTGTTGTAGTTTTTCTGGGTGATGACGCCCACGTTGCGGATGCCGCTGTCCACCATGGCGGACAGGGGGAAGTCGATCAAGCGGTACCGGCCGCAAAGGGGCACGGCTGCCACGGCGCGGTCGGCCGTCAGCTCCTTCAGCTGATTATCGCGGTCAGCTGTATAAATGATTCCCATGATATTTTTCACGGTCGTATCCTCCCTGCATTACTCACCGAATTGTTCACCGGCGGAGATCCTGGCGGTGCCGGGCACCACCGTATCCTGGCCGACCACGGCAATCAGGCCCGTGCCTTCGCCGACCACGGCCCCGGCGGAAACCACGGCGTTTTCGGCAATGATGGCGCGGCGCACGATAGCGCCTTTTTCGATCTTCGCGCCGGGCATGATCACGCTGTCAATGACCTGCGCGCCTTCCTCCACCACCACGCCGGAGGAGAGGATGGAATGGATCACGGTGCCGCATACGTCGCAGCCCTCGGTGATCAGGCAGTTTTCCACCTTCGCGGTATCCGCCACGTACTGGGGAATCATGCCCAGGTTCCGGGCGTAGATGCGGAATTTCTTGTCGTGCAGGTCGATCTCGGGATGATCTTCCAGCAGGTCCATGTTGGCTTCCCAGAGGCTTTCGATGGTGCCCACGTCCTTCCAGTAATCGTTGAAGGAATAGGCCACCAGCTTCTGGCCCTCGGCCAGCATGGCGGGGATGATGTTCTTGCCGAAGTCATTCTGGGAGTTGGGGTTCTGTTCGTCCTCGGTCAGGTACTTGCGCAGCTTGTCCCAGGTGAACACGTACACGCCCATGGAGGCGTTGTTGGACTTGGGATGGGCGGGCTTTTCCTCGAACTCGATGATATTGTCGTTGCCATCGGTGTTCATGATGCCGAAACGAGGCGCTTCTTCCCAGGGCACCTGGCGCACGGCGATGGTGGCGTCGGCGTTGTGGCTTTCATGGTGGGCCACCATGGCGGCGTAGTCCATCTTGTAGATGTGGTCGCCGGAGAGGATGAGCACGTAATCGGGATCATACTGATCGATGAAGGAAATGTTCTGGTAGATCGCGTTGGCGGTACCCTTGTACCATTCACCGGTCTTTCCGGTCTGATAGGGAGGCAGCACGAACACGCCGCCGTTTACCAGGTCCAGGTCCCAGGGAGCGCCGCTGGCGATATAGGCGTTCAATTCCAGGGGACGGTACTGCGTCAGCACGCCGACCACGTCTACCCCGGAGTTGGAGCAGTTGGACAGGGGGAAGTCAATGATCCGGTACTTGCCGCCAAAGGGCACGGCTGGTTTGGCCACGTGTTTCGTCAGGATACCCAACCGGCTGCCTTGGCCTCCGGCCAGCAGCATGGCCACACAGCGTTTTTTGCGAAGCATACGAAACGAGTCCTCCTTATGTTGTATTTTCCTTCTGTACTTTTTTTCCTGTACAGATTCATTCACTCTATCCTATTTTATATGATTTATGATGCTCATTCAATGGATAAACGGCGACCAATTTGTCCATCTTGAAATGGGCTTCGTTTTATAAAGACATGAAAACGACAAAAAAACGCGCGGAAAGCGCGGCTCCATGGCGAAATAAAAATGGGGAGAAGAACGGAGAGGGGGTCCGTCCTTCTCCTTCGATGCGGCGTAAGTGGCATCGAATTTGACCAAATATATTATAATAAACCATTATATGGAAATCAAGCAAAAAAGAAACATTATTCCTGTTTTTTTATTGGTTTTCCTGCGTACAAAAATCAATATATAAAAATATAAATATTTCAAAAAGATGTAGAAATCATGACGAAATTGTTGTATAATGAGAAAGCGGCGGGAAATGCCGCGATTGGCCGCGTTTCCGCGAAGGGAAACGGCAGGCAGCACAGAACGGCAGGAGGCGTGACAGAATGCATACACCCCCGGATGAACGGCCTCCGGTGCGCAGGCGCAGGCGGAGATGGGGTCCCAGACGGATCTGGAATTATTTTGTGATGACGGTTGGTTATCTGGCGATTGCTTACAACGTGATTCGCGGAATTATTTATCTGTTGGTTTTGGCGGAAGAATGGATGTGACGGCATGAAAGAACAGTATGACCGGGAGGAGCGGTACGATAACCGTCGGCGGGGAGCGGGACGGCGTGCTCTGACCTGGCTGCCCAGGAAAATCGGCCTGATTGTGGCGCTGGCGTTGGCCATCGTGTTGGCGAGCTATTTTTCTCCCTATATCACCGGGTGGCTCAATCAGGTGCTGTTCCGCGTTGACTACCGGCAGACCGCGACCCAATTGACCCATGAAATGCAGGAGGTCGGCGAGCTGATCGCCATTCGCCACACCGATACGGGCGTGCTGGACGGCGACATCAGGGCAAAGCTCATTGGCAGCGTGAGCCATATTACGGTGCCGTATACCTATGAAATCGGCCTGGGTGTGAAGCTCGAAAAAGTCACGCTCACCCCCGAGGAAACCCGGCTGGTGGTCGCTGTGCCGGACGCCGAAATGCTCTATGACCGGTTTGAGGTGACGGGCAAGACGGAAAGCCGGGATTTCTGGGGCCTGTCTAACCAGGACAGATACCAGTCCATGCTGAATCAGCGGCAGGAAGCCTGTCGGAAAGCGTATCTGGAGGACCCCGAGTGCATGGAACATGCATGGAAATCCTCCTGCGAACAGCTGAAAGCCTTGTTCCTGCAATGGACGGGCGAAAACCTGCGGCTGGAATTCACCCATGCCGACGGAACGGCTTCCGAATAATAAATGAAAATACCTCGAAGTTTATCAGGCTTCGAGGTATTTTTTATACGCTTACGGTTGGGTCAGCCGCTTTTTTTCTGCGCAGCTGCGCGCGTTTTTTCGCGTCGGCTTTGGGATTGATCATTTCCTCCTGGTTCGCGGCCTTGCAATAGGGCTTCAACGCGCAGTGCTCGCAGTCGGGCTTCTGGCTGTGGCAGACGCGGCGCCCGTGATAAATCATCCAGTGATGCGCCTGACTCCAGTCCTCCCGGGGAATCAGGGCCATCAGCTGCTTTTCTGTTTCCTCCACCGTCAGCGCGTCAGACAGACCCAGTCGGTTTGCCACCCGGAACACGTGGGTATCCACCGGAATGGCAGGCACGCCGAAGGAAAAAGCCAGCACCACATTGGCGGTCTTCCGTCCTACGCCGGGAAGGGCGGTCAGCTCCTCCAGGGTGGAGGGCACCACGCCGTCATATTTTTCCGCGATGATTTTGCAGGCATTCACGATGTTCGTCGCTTTGGACTTGAACCCGCAGGATTTCACATAGGGAAACAGGATTTCCGGCGTGGTCTGGGCCATGGCTTTGGCGTCGGGGAAATCCCGGAACACCGCGGGCGTTACCTGGTTCACCCGCGCGTCGGTGCACTGGGCGGCCAGGATGGTGGCCACCAGCGTTTCATAGGGGTTGGTAAATTGCAGCTCCGGCCCGGCATTGGGGTACAGCTCGGCCAGGCCGTTTAAGATCGCTTGTTGGTTTTCGGTCATTGGTATATCCTCCGAGGAAGGGAATATGGATTATAAACTTCTCTTGGCGACCTGAATTTCTCATGGCTTTTTGCGGGCTCGATCTTCCTAATCTGTAATCCCTATTCCCTATTTAAACGCCACATACAGCCCCACCGCGGCGATTCCCACGGCGGTCATGACCACCAGAAAGATGATGTTCTTTTTCGTGAAGCGCAGCTTGTCCACGCCGCTGTACACAAAGCCCAGCTTCTGCGCGGGCGGGATGACCACCCGCAAAAACAACACCAGCAGCACGGCCTCCAGCGGGAACATTACCAGGTTTTTCACGATCCGAAGAGCGTCAAAAATCTTGTAGGTTTTCCCCATCACCATCTGGTAGTACAGCCACATGATGGGGGTGTTGAGCACAATGTTCACAAAGAAATCAATGCAGAACCGGCTCAGTGTCACCCGCAGGGCGGTCACCTCCGTGCGGTACAGAAACAGCGCGAAGATCAGCGAACCGGCGATTTCGATGAATATAAAAGGAAAGAAGTAGGGCCCGCTGGGGAACAGCAGGCAGCCCAGCGTGTCCGACACCGCCGCCGCCGCGATGGCGACTACCGGGCCGAACACCATCGCCCCAAACGCGTTGATGAAGAATGCTACGTTGATACGCAGGTTCGCCGCGATGGGGATGCTGATGGATTTGAGCGCCACCCGCAGCGCGATCATCAGCGCCGCGAAGATCAGCACATCCAGGCGCTTGAATTCCTTTGCCGCCTGCACCCAGTAGGCTTTGGAGAAGGGCGTTCTGAACAGGGTCTTATCGCCCGGGGACAAAGATTTGCGCATACAAAAAGCCTCCTGACGGATAAATCTTGATCCGCAGAGGCAGACGAAACCAACGCAGCGGGATGCGCGGCAGACACCGCGCCGGAAAGAATCCGGCTTCGTCCCATGGCAACTCCCCGTCCATGGACACTTAACGCGTCTGCCGCTACTCTGCTTACGAATCAGCAACTTTATTGTAGCAGGAAACAGAGAAAAAAGCAAGCGGACTGATGGAAAGTACAGGAAAAAAGCGAATCCGTTATGCCTCCAGCCTTTTCATCGTCGGCCGCAGAAGGAGCCGGGTGAGGAAAAGAATGGCTATGCCCCCGGCGGTCATGTAACCCAGCGTCAGCCAGTGCTGCACAGTCAGGATGGAGACATGGAGGGCAAACACACCCGGCAGGAAAGCAACGATGCCGGCGAAGCCCAGGCACATCGCCCCGCACACAGCGGCGCGTAGCGGGGAGAAGGGCAGGCAGGTCAGCACCAGATTGAACAGACCGATGATGCCCGCCGACAGCACCGCCATGGTGGACGCGGCTTCGCCCGGCGTGCCGCAATAATTGGCAATCATAGCCGCCAGCGCGCAGCTGGTCACTCCAAGCGCCGCGGGAATCGCTTTGAAAATGATCCGTTTCAGAAAATGCCCCTTGGCCCGTTCGCTGCTGGGCTCCAGCGCCAGGAAGAAGGAGGGGATACCCACGGTCAGCGCGCTGATCAGGGTCAGATGAATGGGCTGGAAGGGATATTGCAGCGGCAGGAACAGGCCGATCAGCAGGTTCAGCACGCTGAGGGAAAAGGAATACAGCGTCTTTTGCAGGAACAGAGAAGCCGTTCGGGTAATGTTGCCGATCACCCTGCGCCCTTCCGCCACGACGGCGGGCAGAGAATTGAAATCATTGTTCAGCAGTACCAGCTGCGCAGCGCGCTCGGTAGCTTCCGCGCCGCCTGCCATGGCGATGGAGCAGTCCGCCGCCTTGAGGGAAGGAATATCGTTTACCCCGTCGCCGGTCATGGCGACGTGATGTCCATTTGCTTTCAGCGCTTCCACCAGCATCCGCTTCCGGTCGGGGGTAAGCCTGCCGAAAATCACGTTGTCCTCCGCGGCGGCGCAGAGCGCTTCATCCGTCAGTTGGGCGCAGTCCAGTACCTTTTCGCAGCCGTCCAGCTCCAGCGTCCGCGCGATGGCAGCCACTGTGCGCGGGTCGTCGCCGCTCATGATGCGGACAGATACGCCTTGCTCCCTGAACCACTTTAGCGTGTCCTTCGCGGCGGGCCGCAGCGTTTCCCGCAGCAGGAAAAGCCCCAGGAGCCGCTTGACCGGCGGTACCTGATCGTTTTCGATGGCGCCATCTGCTTCCGCCAGCAGCAGCACCCGGAAGCCTTGCTCGGTGGCCCGCACTGCCTCGGGGGAGATGGTATTCGTAACAAAGGAAGGCGCACCCAAAATCAGCGTTTTGCCGTCATCGAAGGAGGCAGCGGATTTTTTTCGGGCTGAGGAAAAAGGCAACACAGCGGTGGGATGAACGCCTGGGTCCGCCGGGAAAGCGTCTGCGATGGCTTTTAACGTGCCGCTTTCCGCCGGGAAAGCCGACACGAAAGCGGATGCTTTCCGGCGGAATTCCTCTTCCTCCGCATCCAGTGGGATGAAGCGGTCCAGCGCCATTTCGCCGGTGGTCAGGGTGCCGGTTTTATCGGTGCAAAGCAGGTCCACCCGCGCCAGCGTTTCGATGCCAAACAGCTCCTGCACCAGCGTCTTTCGGCGGCCCAGCTTCACCACGCCCGCCATCAGCGCCACGGAGGTGAGCAGAATCAGGCCCTCGGGAATCATGCCGATCATGGCGGCCACGGCCTTGGGTACCGCGGCATCCGGAGAGGATTTCATCAGGAACAGCTGCTCCAAAAAAAGCGCGATCCCGATGGGTACCAGCAGCTTGCTGACCAGGGAAACCAGCCTGTTCAGCTCCGTCATCAGTTCGGACTTGGGGGAGCGGATGCGCTTGGCTTCCTTCGTGAGCCGGGCTGCGTAGCTGTTGTCGCCAACGGCGGTGAGCTGGGCGGTCACCCGGCCTTCCGTCAGGAAGCTGCCGGACATCAGCGTGTCGCCCGCCCTATGGTTCACCGGTTCGCTTTCGCCGGTGAGCAGCGATTCATCCGCAGCACAGAGTCCATCCGTTATGACGGCGTCGGCGGGAATCTGATCCCCCGCGCTGAACACCGCCAAATCGCCCAGCACCAATTCCTCCGGCGGGCAGGTTTTTTCCCTGCCGTCCCGGATCACCCGGGCGTCCCGGACTTCCAGCAGCCGCAGCTTGCTGATCATAGCCCGGGCACGCAGCTCCTGCACCGTGCCGATGAGCGTATTGGAAAAGACAACGCCCAAAAACAGCATGTTCCGCCAGGACCCCACCAGAGCCAGACAGAGAGCCAGGGCAAAGTTCAGTAAATTAAATAAGGTAAACAGATTGTCGGCAATGATGCGGGGCACGCTTTTGCCCTGTTCCGCCGTTTGACGGTTGCTTTGGCCGGCCGCGGCGCGTTTTTTTGCTTCCTCGCCGGTCAAGCCTTCGGGCGGGGTAGGAGGCGAGGCAGGATTTTTCTGTATTTCCTGCGGGCGCTTTGCTTCGGGTATTCCTTTCATTTTCCTTGTTTTCCCTTTCTTTGGATGCTTGAGTACCTGACGATGATAGCACAATGGAGAAGGGCTTGTCCATCCCCGCTTCCATGTTTTTGCGTGCTGAAAACAAGACTTGCCAGAATGTGTAAACGGTGCTATAATACTATTGAAACAGAGCTTTCATAAATAAAAAGAATGTAAAGAACCGCTGTGCCTGCGTGCATTCGCCGAGGCAGGCAGAGAAAGGATGTACTCTGATGAATATCCATAAGTCAGCCGAAGATTACCTGGAAATGATCCTGATGCTGCGGGAAAAGAAAGGCTACGCCCGGTCGGTGGATATATCCCTGGCCCTTGGCGTGACCAAGCCCTCCGTGAGCTTCGCCATGAAAAAACTGCGCGAGAACGGGTATATTCTGGTGGATGAACACAATGAAATCACCCTGACGGAAAAGGGAATGGAAATTGCCCGGCGCATCTATGACCGCCATAAGGCGCTGACCGCGTTCCTCATCCGGCTCGGCGTGGATGAAGCGATCGCCAAGGAAGACGCCTGTAAAATCGAGCACGACATTTCCGACGAAACGTATCAGGCGGTACTCAAACAGATTCAAAACGCGTAACCCATAAAGAAAACCGGTCCCGCTCGCAGAGGTGTGGGCCGGTTTTCTTTTGCTTTCAACCGAATTTCATGATCTTGTGCCCCAGCCGGTACGCGCTGACCAGCGCCCATTTTCCCACGCCGCTCTGCCAATGGGCCATGCTGCCGATAGGATTGCGCAGAATGGCCTTGTAATAATCCGGGTCCCAGGTTCGGATGGTGTCCCACATTTCCGCGTTCAGCTTCCGACTGTCGTCCGTGTTGGCGATATGATGCAGCGCGCAGAGGGACCAGAGCTGGCCCGATACGTTGTTGATCATGTATTGCCGCAGCGGTTTGGGTAGGGCGTCCAGTTCAGACTTACGCCAGGTCGTGGCCATTTTCGTGATCATGCTGGTCAGTTGATCAATGCGTTTGATCAGGTTCTGTTCGCTGACGGACTGACCGTCCCGGGCCACGTTGTAGGCGTAAACCGGCTTGTGCAGATACAGCAGCTTCTGCACCCAGGGGAGAGGCTGGTACACGTACAAGTTGTCCTCATAGAACGTATGCTCCGGCAAGGTATAACGATGCTCTCGCAGCATGCCCACGCGATAGACCAGACAGTGGATCAGAAACTGGTTGGCGGGGGAAAACCGCCGGCAGTCAGCCCAGGTGAACAGCCTGTCCTGGGGGAAGGGCCCGGCGTAGTCGATGCTGAAAACCGCCTGCTCCTCACCGTGATCGTACACGTAATCGTGAACCACCAAATCCGCCTGCGCATCCGGTTCGGTATGATCGCGCAGCAGATTCAGCAGCGCCTTCAGCCCCTCCGCGTCCAGCCGGTCATCGGAATCCACCACCTTGAAATAGATGCCCTTCGCGGTTTCGATGCCGCGGTTCAAGCCCGCCCCGTGTCCGCCGTTGGGCTGGTGAATCACCCGGATGATGGCGGGGTATTCCTGCGCCAGTTGGTCGGCAATCGCCCCGGTCTCGTCCGTGGAACCGTCGTCCACCAGCAGCACGTCCATCTCCTCCCCGCCGACGACCAGGCTTCGGACAGCTTTTTCCATATATGCGGCGGAGTTGTAACAAGGCACTGCCACGGTGAGCAGCTTTACAGTAGCCATAAAAAGACAATCCCTTCAAACATAATTATAGAAGAAAGTGCTATTTCACCGCGACGGGCGAAAGGAAAAACAGCGCAACTGCGCCGGGCCCTACGTGGGAGCCGGTGCCGGGCTCATAGCAGCGGATGAGGACGTCTTTCAAGGGACGTTTCTTTTTTAACTGGTCTGCCAGAAACAACGCGTCCTTTTCACAGTCTCCGTGGGCGATAGCGACAATGTCCTGATTGCCTTGAGGCGCGTGCTTGTCGAAAAGATCCGCCAGCGCCATCAGCGACTTTTTCCGCCCGATCACCTTACCGCAGCTGACGATTTTTCCTTCGGAATTGCCCATGAGCAAGGGCTTGATGTTGGCAATGGAGCCAATGCGGGCAGTGAGGCTGGAAATACGGCCGCCCTTATGCAGGAACATCAGGTCGTCCACCGTGAAAAACTGACACATCCGCCGTTTGTTCATCTCAGCCCATTCGGCGGCGGAATCCAGGCTTACCTTGGCGGAACGCATCATGGAGGCTTTCAGCGCGAAAATGCCCTCGCCGAAGGAGGCGGCCAGCGTGTCCACCACCTTGATCACCCGGCCGGGATACTGCCTCATCAGTTCGCCGGCAGCCTGCATGGCAGCCGCGCAGGTGCCGCTGATGCCGCTGGACATGGCCACATACAGGATGTTCTGCCCGGCTTTGAGCACCGGTTCAAAGGCGCGGATAAACTGGGCGCAGTTCACCATGGACGTTTTGATCGGGCCGGTCTGGCGCAGTTTATCATAAAAGCTGTGTCCGTCAAAGGGCTTTGTATCGTCATAAGCGGGCATTTCTCCCGCGTCCGTCAGACAGGTCAGAGGAATCACTTCGATTTGCGCTTCCTGCACAAGGTCAGGGGTCAGATTGGCGGAAGAATCCGTCATGATCGTAAAATCTTCCATCAGAAATACCTTCTTTCAATCTGGTATCAGATACTATGTTAAAACTTTTTCCCCATAAAGTCAAGCAAAAGACAATCCTCACGCATAGCATTCCGCCGTTTTCTGTGCTATAATCATTTTGGAATCCCTTGATTGCAATGGAGGAATCTTTATGGTGGACAAAGAAACCCTGCGCCAAAAGCTGCTGCAATGGGAAGACTTGCTTGCCGAATTTGCTCTGCCCGCGTGGGAAACGTTTCCGGCACTACCGCTGTATATGGATCAGGTGGTCTATTTATTGAACCAGTATTTGACCCTGCTGCCGGAGCAGGCGGGGGAGAAGCAGGTGACACCTGCCATGATCAATAATTATGTGAAGCTCAAAATCATTCCGCCGCCGGTGAAAAAGCGCTATGACCGTACCCACCTGGCGTATCTTGTGATCGTGTGCGTCTGCAAGCAGACCCTCACTACAGGTGATATTAAAAAGCTGATCCCCCTGTCGCTGACGGAGGAAGACGTACAGTTTATTTATGAAGATTTCGTGGCAGCGTTCCGGGAAATCCAAGCTTACTTCCGCCAAGAAGTCCGGAAAGCGGTGCAGCCTGTGTTTTCTGCGGATGAACCGGTCACGCATCTGCTGTTTCGCACCGCCGCCGCTGCGAATCTTACCACCCTTCTGACGGAAGAAATCCTGCGTTTGGATGAGAGAAAAACGTTACCGGAAGAAAAACGGGAGCAATAATTATATTGTTGGAAAATTGCATCACGGAGCAGAACAAATGTTCTATGAAGAAATGAACATTACGGAGGAGAAACTGGAGCGAATGTTCGGAATTAGGGACGCATTATAGAAAGCGGCTCGATGTTAAATGTTCGACATTTTAAAAAAGAACGAAAAAATAGACAAAAAGAATGAAAAAAAGTGTTGACATGAGGAGGCGGTATGTGGTATTCTACTCAAGCGCTCAGGGAACGGGGCCTGCGGAAGCGGGGACCGGGGAGAGCGCAGGAATCTTGAAAACGATACAGAGTAGATTGAGAGAAACGACAGTTAATT
>ONRC01000063.1 GCA_900320085.1 uncultured Eubacteriales bacterium | reverse complement strand
CAACCCGGATGCTTTGCATCCGGGGAAAGCCAGGGAATCATCCGCAGGGGAAAGTTCACTTTCCCCCTCGGATGTTCCCGGGCTTTCTTGGGCCAGAAGCCCTCAAACTTCCGTCACCCCAGCGCGCCAGGCGGAGCTTGTCTGCTTAACCCAACTCCGTTATTTCGCCATTTGCGGGTCCAGGGCGGTCACCGCCCTGGCGCAGGTCTGGGGGCGCGCAGCCCCCAGCGTTCCCTTTTGTTAGCTTTGAAAATCGTCCTTGAGAACACGACTGTTAACACCATTATATATTGACAATGAACCGAGGTTAAGCTTATGCGTCTTTGCATGATTTCATTGGACGCGGTGGCGCAGCCCGACGCGGACAGGCTTCTTGGCCTGCCCGCGCTTTCTGCTTTGGCGGAAAACGGCGTGTTCTGCGATAATGTGAAAACGGTCTATCCCACCCTGACCTACCCCATCCACACGTCGCTCATCACCGGCTGTTACCCCCGCACCCACGGTATCGGCCACAACCAGCCCTTCCAGCCGGACACTGCCCCCGAAATGCGGAAGTGGTTCTGGTCGGTGGGCGACATCAAAGCAAAAACGCTTTATCAGGCAGCAAAAGAAAAAAAGCTGGACGTGGCCTCCGTACTCTGGCCGGTCAGCGGGAAAAACCGCTTCGCGCGCCGCAACTTTCCGGAGGTGCTGCCCCTGCCGGGGGAAAACGCAGCCCTGAAAATGATTCGCTACGGCTCTCCCGAATGGATTCTGCGAATGGAAGCGCTGTATGGCAAAACCCGGAAAAGCATCCGCCAGCCGCACCTGGACGACTACGCCGCCCTGCTGTGCGAAAGGCTGTATGCTTCCCACCGCCCGCCGGACGTGCTGACCGTGCACCTGGTGGACTGTGACGCCATGCGCCACCAGTACGGCGTGGAAAGCGAAGAAGCCCATGCCGCCATGGAGCGTCTGGACACGCGGGTGGGCCGCATCATTGACGCGGTACGAAAGGCCAATTTATTGGAAGAAACCCTGTTCTGCGTGGTCAGCGACCACGGCCAGCAGGACGCACCCAACGGGATTCTGCTGGACCGGGAACTGCGGGCTGCCTGCGGCGCGCGGGCCCAAAGCCTGGGCATGGGCGCGTATATCTTCGGGGACGACTTAAAAGCCGCCCGGGACGCGTTGGAGGCGCACCGGACGGCATGGGGAATTCAAAAGATCTATGATGAGGAAACGCTGAAAGCGCTCCACGCGCCGGAAAACGTCCATTTGGCCGTGGACGCGCTGCCGGGCCATTGCTTCATTGACAAGAAGAAAGCCACCTTCGGCGAGCATGGCTTCGGCCTGGACTGCCCCCAGGCGCGGACGCTGCTGTGGCTGTCCGGCCCCGGCATCCGCATCGGGCGGCGCATCGAAGAAGCGAACCTCATTGACATCGCCCCCACCCTGGCAAAAGCCCTGGGCCTGGATTTGCCCGACGCGGAAGGAAAACCGCTGAATGAAGCGTTCATCCAGCGGTGATCCAGAAGAGTCAGTCCTTCTTTAACGGGATCCAGATATAGCTGAGGGTATCCTCCGGTTTTTCGGCGGGTGGGCAGTACATTTCGATCGAATAGTTTCCCGCCAGGGTGTAGCCCTTCAGGCTGGGCAGCCATTCCGACCAGATTTGGGTGTTCACGCTTTGCAGACTGTTCGGCAGCGGGCCCTTGCACTTGAACTCCGCCCACAGCCCGCCGGGGATGACGCGGGTGTCGCAGCCCTCCGGCACGTTCTCCCAGGGCACGTAGTTGTCGGCGATCCAGTAATCAAAGTCCTTGCCGTCCATGTCCACGCAGACGCCGAAGACGCCCTTGACGCCGCGCATGTCCTTCGTCCATTCGTTCCAGAACTTGGGAATTTCCTGATAGCTGGTGTCAGAATTGAAGCGCCGTTTGAAGCCGACGATGGTGAACGGCGCTTTTTCAACGATGCGATAATCCAACATGGTTCCGCCCTCCAAACTGATTTTGATGTGCATCCGGGCAAAGGAGCGCAGCGGCGCGCCGGGCTCCCGAGCCATCGACGGCGTGACGCCGTGGAAACGCTGGAACGCCTTGGCGAAGCTGTCGGGGGAATCGTAGCCGTACTTCAGCGCCGCGTCAATGACCTTGATTTCGCCGCCTGCCAGCTCCTGGGCCGCCAGCGTCATCCTGCGCGCGCGGATGTATTCGCCGACGGTCAGGCCGCACAGCGCCCCGAAGATGCGCTGATAATAGAACGGCGACAGCGCGGCCTTGGCGGCGATTTCTTCAATGTCCAGATTCTCCGTCAGGTTGTCCTCGATGAAGTCGATGGACGCCTGAAACCCTTCGATCCAGCCCTGCATGCCGCTTTCCTCCTCCCGTTTGCCTGATCAGTGTACCATGGAATTTTCATCCTGTCCCGACAATCCGTGCTCGGTTTGTTCGGGAGAATGTATTGATAGGACGCTTTGAATCACAACGGGGAACGCTGGAGCTGTTCGCCCCAGACCCTAACCAGGGTCCTGAGGACCCTGGACCCGCAACTGGCGATATTACGTTGTTGGGATAAGAAGACAAGCTCCGCCTGCGGCGCTGGGGTGACGAAAAGCTTGAGGGCTTCTGGCCCAAAAAAGCCCGGGAACATCCGAGGGGGGAAAGGAAACTTTCCCCCTCGGATGTTTCCCTGGCTTTCCCCGGATGCAAAGCATCCGGGTTGGCGGCGTTCCCCGCAGGCTCAATCGTCGCAAGTCCGCTTCATGCGGACTTGCGACGATTGAGGCTGCGGATCGCATAGGCCCTCGCCCCGTTATAATTTAAACTGCCCATTCACCATTAGCCCCTGTGTCACGCTTCGTCCCGCAGCACCAGCTCTACCGGGCAATGGTCGGAGCCGAAGATTTCAGGATGGATGCAGGCGCTTTCCAGTCGGGGGCAGAGCGCTTCGGAGGTGATAAAGTAGTCGATGCGCCAGCCCGCGTTGTTCTCTCGGGCATGGAAGCGGTAGCTCCACCAGCTGTACGCTCCGGTCACATCGGGATGGAAATAACGGAAGGTGTCGATGAAGCCGCTGCCCAGCAGAGCGGTCATTTTGTCGCGCTCCTCCTGGGTGAAGCCTGCGTTATGAATATTGGATTTGGGATTCTTGATGTCGATTTCCTGATGCGCCACGTTCAGGTCGCCGCAGAAAATGACCGGCTTTTCTTGCTCCAGCCCTTTCAGGTATTGCAGGAAGGCGTCCTCCCACTGCATCCGGTAGGGCAGGCGGGCCAGGCCGTCCTGGGAGTTGGGGGTGTAGACCGTGATGAAAAAGAAGTCGGGATATTCCAGGGTGATCACCCGGCCTTCGTGGTCGAATTCATCCACGCCGATGCCGTACCGCGCCGAAAGCGGTTCCCGCTTCGTAAAAACCGCCGTGCCGGAATAGCCCTTCTTTTCGGCGTAGTTCCAGTATTGGTGATAGCCGGGCAGATTCATCTGAATCTGCCCTTCCTGCAATTTGGTTTCCTGGAGGCAGAAGATGTCCGCGTCCAGCGCGGTGAAGGCGTCCATAAAGCCCTTGCCCATCGCGGCCCGCAGACCGTTGACGTTCCACGAAATCAGTTTCACTGGCGATTCTCCTTTGCAGCTCAGCGTTTGTTAATTATCAAATTTCAGCGTGATCTTCATCCCGTCTTCGCCGCAGACGGCGTCGGGGAAATACTGCTTGGCGTTGTCGAGATAGTCCGCCGGGGTTTCGATCATCTGGGAATAGTGCGCCAGCCACAAACGCTTCACGCTGGCTTCCGCGGCCAGGCGCGCGGCTTGAGCGAAGGTCATGTGGCCGTGCTCCAGCGCGGTCTGGGCTTGATCGTTTTCGCCATAGGTGGCTTCGCTGATCAGCAGGTCAGCGTCCTGCGCGGCGGCTTTCAGCCCGTCGCAGGCCACGGTGTCCCCGGAAAAAACGAACTTCAAGCCCTTTCTGGGCAGGCCCCGCACCTCGTTCGGCTGCACGGCGCGGCCGTCAAACGTGACCGGTTCCCCGTGCTGCAATACCTTCCAATACTGCACCGGCACCCCCAGGGATTTGGCCTTCTGCGGCAGAAATTCAGGAGGGCGGCCAAGCGTGAAGGCATAGCACTGGCTGGGCACCCGGTGCTCGGTCGGCTGGCAGGTCAGCACCGCCTCCGGCGGCCAGGCGCTGTTCAGCGTATTCATGGAGAGTCCTTCCGGCGGCATTTCCGTCAGCGTGACCGGATACGGCAGCCAGCCGGCCAGCTGCATGATGGGGGAAAGCTCTGCATGGATATCAGAGGGGCCGACAATGGTCAGCGGCTCCGCCCGGCCCTGAACGCCCAGGGTCTGCAGCAGGCCGGGAAGACCGAAAATGTGGTCGCCGTGATAATGGGTGAGGGCGATCACGTCGGCGTTCATCAGGCTGACGCCCGCCTTCCGTGCGGCGGTTTGGGTGCCTTCGCCGCAGTCAAACAAAATAGAGCGTCCCGCGCAGGCCAGCACGGCGGCGGTCAGCGCCCGGTCGGGAATGGGCATCAGGGCGGCGGTGCCCAGCAGCGTAACATCCAGCAACATCATCACTCCGTTTATACATCAATCCGTACACCAGTATATCACAAAGACAGAAATGAAAAAACAAAAAAATCATGAAAAAAACGCTTGCATTTTCCCTGAGAATCGTGTAAAATACATTCTTGGCACATCCTTGCGTCCTACAAGGATAGGACGCCATACGTCCATGAGGAGGTGAAAGAAACAATGAACAAGTATGAAGTGGTGTACATCATCGATCCTGCTGTGGAAGACGAAGCCCGCAAGGCGCTCATCAACCGTTTCAACGACCTGATCGCCGAAAACGGCGGCACCGTGGATAAGGTGGAAGAGTGGGGCAAGAAGCGGCTGGCCTATGCCATCGACTACAAGACCGAGGGCTATTACGTGCTGGTGAACTTCCAGGGCGAGGCTGAACTTCCCAAGGAACTGGAGCGCAACCTTCAGATTTCCGACAGCGTCATTCGCTATCAGGTGATCAAGCAGATCGAGCGCAAGGTGGGCATCAAGCCCCGCGCCGTGCGTCCCGCGCCCGTGGCGGCTCCTGTGGCCGCTCCCGCCGTGGAAGCCGAACCCGCTGCTGAAGCCCCTGTGGAAACTCCTGCCGCTGAATAATTGGAGGAGCGAAGATGAACAAGGTCATTCTGATCGGCAATTTGACCCGTGATCCCGAACTGCGCACCACCCCCTCCGGGGATTCCGTGTGTTCCTTCACCATCGCTGTCAACCGCCGCCGCCGCAGCAATGCGGAAGCGGGCCAGCCCGAAGCGGATTTTTTCCGCGTCAGCGCCTGGCGGCAGCTGGGAGAGAACTGCGCGAAGTACCTGGCCAAGGGGCGGAAAGTGTTCGTCAGCGGCCCCGTCACCTGCCGCACCTATGTGGGCAATGACGGCCAGACCCGCGCCAGCCTGGAAGTGCAGGCCGACGACGTGGAGTTCTTAACGCCCCGCAGCGAACAGGGCGATATGGGCGGCTACAGCGCGCCCGCAGCTGCTCCGGCAGCGCGTCCCGCGGCGCCCGCGAACTACGGCTCCGCGCCCCAGGGCGGCGGCTTCGTTCAGGTGGACGAAGAAGAATTGCCTTTCTGAGAACCTTCAACGGAAATCATGAATGAAGGAGGAAAACGATTATGTCTGAAGATCGTGGCGAAAAGCGTCCGCGTCCCCGCGGAAAGCGCCCCCGCCGTAAGGTGTGCGATTTCTGCGTGAGCAAGATTGAATACATTGATTATAAGGATGTCAACCGTCTGCGCCGTTCCATCAACGAGCGCGGCAAGATCCTGCCCCGCCGTATGACCGGCAACTGCGCCAAGCATCAGCGTCAGCTGAGCGAGGCCATCAAGCGCGCCCGTGCCATCGCGCTGCTGCCCTACACGGTGGACTAATCTTTTTGTTCAAAGCAAGCGCCGGAGTTTTCCGGCGCTTTTTATGATTGTTCATTTGCATGAAAATTTTCAAAAGAATTGACAAGCCCCCGTCCCCCTGTTGTATAATGAATTGTTTAACTGCCATCAAGGAGGTTTTTTCCGATGCTTCCCCGTTGATACCGCCCGCCGGACTTTATGGATACAGAAAAACAAGGAGGGACATATCTATGTCTGACTTACAGCGGGAGGTGGCCTGCCGGCGCACCTTCGCCATTATCAGCCATCCCGACGCGGGCAAAACCACATTAACTGAAAAATTGCTTTTGTACGGCGGGGCCATCCGCCAGGCGGGCAGCGTGAAGGCCCGCCGGGCCGAACGCCACGCCACGTCGGACTGGATGGAGATCGAAAAGCAGCGCGGCATTTCCGTCACGTCCAGCGCCATGCAGTTTGAATTCGACGGCTTCCACATCAACATCCTGGACACCCCCGGCCACCAGGACTTTTCCGAGGATACCTACCGCGTGCTGGTGGCGGCGGACAGTGCCGTCATGCTGATCGACGCGGCCAAGGGCGTGGAGGAGCAGACGGTGAAGCTGTTCAAGGTGTGCCGCATGCGTGGCATTCCCATCTTCACCTTCGTCAACAAAATGGACCGGGCCGCCAAGGACCCCTTCGCCCTGATGGAGGAAATCGAGCAGGTGCTGGGCGTGCGGGCCTGCCCCGTCAACTGGCCCATCGGCGTGGACGGCGACTTCCAGGGCGTGTATCACCGGGACGAAAAGACGGTGGAGCTGTACTTCGGCGGCGACCACGGCAAGACCAAGGCGGGCAAGACCGTCATTTCCATCGACGACCCTGCCTTTGAAACCGCGCTGGACAGGCACTACCGGGAACGGCTGCACGATGAAATCGAGCTGCTGGACGAGGCGGGGGACGCTTTCGACCTGGCCGCCGTGCGCCGGGGCGAGCTGACCCCCATGTTCTTTGGCAGCGCCGTGACCAACTTCGGCGTGGAGCCCTTCCTCTACCGCTTCCTCCGCTACACCGAGCGGCCCCTGCCCCGGGAAAGCGACCAGGGCATGATCGAGCCCGAGGACGAAAACTTCTCCGGCTTCATCTTCAAGATCCAGGCCAACATGAACCCCGCCCACCGGGACCGCCTGGCCTTCCTGCGGGTGGTCAGCGGCGTGTTCCACAAGGGCATGACAGTCTGGCACTCCGGCACCAACAAGGAAATGCAGGTCAAGCAGCCCCAGCAGTTCATGGCCGACGAGCGCGAGGGCATCGAGGACGCTTATCCCGGCGACATCATCGGCCTGTTCGACCCCGGCGTGTATCGCCTGGGCGATACACTTTGCACCGGGCGAAAGATTCGCTTTGAGAAAATCCCCGTGTTCGCCCCGGAGCGCTTCGCCCGGGTGCGGCCGCTGGACTCCATGAAGCGCAAGCAGTTCGTCAAGGGCATCAACCAGCTTTCCGAGGAAGGCGCGATTCAGACCTTCCAGCGCAACGAAACAGGGCTGGAAGAATTCATCGTGGGCGTGGTGGGCGAATTGCAGTTCGACGTGCTCACCTACCGCTTAAAGAGCGAATACGGCGTCGATCTGGTGATGGACCGGCTGGGCTACCGCTTCGTCCGCTGGATCAAGGAAAGCCCCGTGCCCGCCGACCAGCTGCAACTGACCTCCACCTCCGCCCGGGGCTTTGACGTGAACAACAACCCCGTGCTGTTCTTTGAAAACGACTGGAGCATCCGCCTGGCCGGAGAAAAGAACAAGGGCCTGGAGCTCAGCGACATCGCGCCCCGCATCGCGGACAAATAATACCATACGACTATATTTCTAAATTCTTAACAGGCGTGTTCTCAAGGACGTTTTTCAACCTGACAAAAGGGAACGATGGGGGCTGCGCGCCCCCAGTTCCGCAGCCTCAATCGGCGCAAGTCCTACGGACATTGCTTGTTTCGGCTGATCTCACCGCCGATGAGAATTCCGCCACAGGCGGTCATCGGTGGTTCGTCCTGCGCCAGGGCGGTGACCGCCCTGGACCCGCAAATGGCGAATTAACGTAGTTGGGATAATCAGACAAGCTCCGCCTGGCGCGCTGGGGTGACGAAAAGTTTGAAGGCTTCTGGCCCCAAAAAGCCAGGGAATAATCCGTAGGGGAAAGTGGACTTTCCCCCTCGGATTTTCCCAGGCTTTCCCGGATGCTTTGCATCCGGGTTGGCGGCTTCGCCGCCGGGCCTGAAGCACCACGGTACCAAGTCAATCTTGCGCGTTCCATCCCGTATCAGCGGGAACCAAGATGATCTACCCAATCAAGCTGCTTCCGCTATTGGAGTCCAGAGGATGAAATCCTTTGGTGCAGGGGTACGGGGGCCGCACAGGCCCCTGCCTCGTCGTTTGTTTTTCACCATTTTTAACATGAGTGTTAGCAGTATGAAAGCATAAAAAAGCAGGGCTGCATTTAAGCAGTCCTGCTTTTCAATTGGCGCATTATTTCCTGGACTGAATATCCGCGGTCAGCTTGGCGGCGAAATCTTCCAGGGAGTACACGTTGGTCTGGTCGGTCTCGCGGTCGCGGACGGAGATGTTGCCCTCGGCGATTTCCTTTTCGCCGATGATGATCATATAGGGCACCTTGTCCTCCTGGCGGGCGTAACGGATCTTGTAACCGATCTTTTCGTTGCGGTCGTCCAGCTCCACGCGGAAGCGCTTGTTGCGGAAGTATTCGTACACCTTTTCGGCGTAGTCCATGCTCTTGTCGGAAACGGGCAGCACCTTCACCTGCACGGGGGCCAGCCAGACGGGGAAGATGCCCTTGGTTTCTTCGATCAGGTAGGCCATGAAGCGGTCCAGGGAACCCAGGATGGCGCGGTGCAGCACCACGGGGGTCTTTTCCACGCCGTCCTTGTCGATGTACTTGAGGTCGAACTTGGCGGGCAGGCAGAAGTCCAGCTGGCAGGTAGACAGGGTGTATTCCGCGCCGACGGCGGGCTTCACATTCACGTCCAGCTTGGGGCCGTAGAAGGCGGCTTCGCCGATTTCCTCGGTGAAGTGGATGCCCAGCTCGGTGAGCACTTCGCGCAGGGCACTTTCGGCCTTGTTCCACATTTCATCGTCCTGGTGATACTTCACCTTGTCCTCCGGATCGCGCAGGGAAAGGACGCAGCGATAGTCCGTGATATTGAAATCCTTGTAGGTGGAGAAAATCAGGTCACACACAGCGCTGACTTCGTCCTTGATCTGCTCGGGGGTGACGAACAGATGGGCGTCGTTCTGGCAGAAATGGCGGCCGCGCTCGATGCCCTTCAGGGTGCCGCTGGCTTCAAAGCGGAAGTCGTGGGCGATTTCGCCGATGCGGATGGGCAGGTCGCGGTAGGAGTGGGGACGGTTGGCGTAGATGCGCATATGGTGCGGGCAGTTCATGGGCCGCAGCACGAAGGCTTCGCCCTCCACCTCCATGGCGGGGAACATGTTGTCCTTGTAGTGCTCCCAGTGGCCGCTGGTCTTGTACAGATCCACGGTGCCCACACAGGGGGTCAGCACGTGCTGGTAGCCCAGCATGACTTCCTTGTCGCGTATGTAGTTTTCCAGCTGCTGCCAGAGGGTGTAGCCCTTGGGCAGGAACATGGGCAGGCCCTTACCAACCAGATCGTCGGTCATAAACAGCTGCATATCCTTGCCGATGCGGCGATGGTCGCGGGCCTTGGCTTCTTCCACTTCCTTCAGGTAAGCGGCCAGCTCGTCCTGGTTGCGGAAGGCGGTGCCGTTCAGGCGGGTGAGCATCTTATTCTTCTGGTCGTTCTTCCAGTACGCGCCGGACAAGCTCATGAGCTTGAACGCCTTGAGGGCTTTGGTGTAGCACAGGTGCGGGCCCACGCACATGTCGATGTATTCGCCCTGCTGATAGAATGTAATCACGGCGTCCTCGGGCAGATCGGCGATATGCTCCACCTTGTAGATTTCGCCGCGCTCCTGCATCAGCTTCACGGCCTCGCCCCGGGGCAGAGGATAGACCTTGAAGGGCAGGTTTTCCTTCACGATCTTCTGCATTTCCTTTTCGATGGCGGGCAGGTCCTCGTCGCTGAGCTTCACGTCGCCCAGGTCGATGTCGTAATGGAAGCCCTTTTCGGTGGCGGGGCCGTAGGCAAAGTGGGCGTTGGGGTACAGCCGCTTCACCGCCTGGGCCATGATGTGGGCAGCGCTGTGGCGCAGCACTTCCAGCTCCAGTTCCTCGGGGCATTCGGCCACGTGGCCGTCGTTGTAGATGATCTTCATGGTTCTTCCTCCTTCTCTTCGTTTGGACTTGGAGACGGCAAGGGGGGACGGGAGGACAGTGTACAGCGCACAGAGTTCAGAGTACAGATGGTATAGTGAACCAATAAACGGAATGTGATATTGGTAGACTAAAAAATCTGAACTCTGCACTCTGAACTCTGTTCTCTCTTCCCTGTTCCTTTCCTGCTCTCCAAACCCTGGGCATTTGGGAGGGCATAAAAAACGCCCGTCCCGTCATGTGAAATGAAGGGACGAGCGTGAATGTGTGTTTCATTCGCCCGCGGTTCCACCCTTGTTGCCTGTTTTTTCGTTACTTCACGGCTTTATCCCTCTCGCCGCTTCATCGAAAAACAGACCCCTTGATGCCGCGCGGTAACGGGCGCGGGCCGCCGTCGGTCGGGAGATGGTATTTCATCCGCGGCTCACGCGCTCGCACCAACCGCGCGCTCTCTTGGAACCGGTGAGGAAGAAACGTGTTCTCCGTCATTCCTGGGATGGCGCTATTATACGCCAGCATAAATGATATTGTCAAGAAGAAAATCCAACCGCCAGCGCTTACCAGGCTCTGCCTGCCGAAACGGTGATGCCGCTGCCCGTCTGGGCAGCCTGAGCAGTGAAGAGCCGCACTCCTTCGTCCATATGGTAATCGCTGGTGAAAATGGTGATCCGGCTGACCTCGGGATGATACCGGTTCAGCAGTTTCAGGGTATAGGAGGCGTTGCCCTGGGTGGACATGCCGTTGGACTCCACCAGGATGCGGTTGGGATCAATGCCGTTCTCGCGCAGCCATTTCGCCATCTGGCCCGCCTCTGAAACGGCGCGGTTATTCTCGGCGGAGTGCCCGCCTGTGCAGACGATGATCGCCTGCGGATTATTTTGGGCGGCGACTTTCAGCGCTTCCAGCCGCCCGATCAGCTCCTGCTGCATGCTTCCGTCCGGTTTCAGCTGCAATCCCAGGACTACCAGGCACAGGCTGCTGGAATTGCTTTTCGTGGGCTGTCCTTCTGCTTTTACAGCAGCTCCAGATGTTCCTTTGCCTGCCGATGTATTTGCGGCGACAGGAGATGCGTTGAATATTGCCGCGGCTTTTTCCTCGTTGGTGACAGTCAAGGAGGAGGGAGCACCGGTTTTTCTGACCGCGGTTTTGCCTGAGGTGGTATTGAACTGGGAGCTGGTCGGTGCTTTTTCCCTGGAAACTGTGGGCACGCTGATGGTCACTTTGCCGCCCGTGGGAAGGCTGACGGTCACTTCGCCGGTTCTTGCCTGGGAATACGTTGAACGAGCAAAAGTACGGGTCCGCGCAGCGGTGTCCGGACTGGGGATTTCTGTTTGGGTCACCGGCTTTTGGGCGGATTGATTCCTGACGGACTGCGCTTCCGACATGCCCCTGGAAGCCGCGGAAACGCGAATGGCTACTGTGTTGCCCGTGGGAAGGCTGACGGTCACTGTGCCGGTTCTCGCCTGGGAATACGCCGAACGAACAGAAGCGCGGGCCGACACGGCGGCGCCAGGGCTGGGGATTTCCGCTTGGGCCACCGTTTTTCGGGTGGATTGATTCCTGACGGTCTGCGCTTCCGCCATCATAGGGACAGAACAGATCGAAACGATCAACATTGCTGATGCGATAAAGCCGGAGAACTTGGCCGGCGTATTTTTCTTCATTGTCCCTTCTCCTTTTTTCAGTTTCTTGGATCATGAAAAAAGCCATTTTGTTTTGATTTGAAACTGTGGCGCGTCTGAAAAAACATCCTGACTTTAACACAAAATATGGGGATTGTCAAACCGTTTTCCGGAGGTGCGGCAGTCAAAAAGGTTAAGCGTAAAATACCCTCTTATCAGTTAAATTTTTCCGCCGCTCTGAATACCGCACACGTTCAAAAACCCGCAAAGCCATGACCGTATGGCTTTGCGGGCTTTTATTGTCAAAGCTGGGATAATGCGCCTGCCACAGGAAAAATATCAGGGATTATCCTGCGGCGAACAATGGATATTGCCGACAATTTACTCGGAAAAATCCTCCCAGCTTTCATATTCCGAACCGACCGCGTCCGAATTGGGATTCCTTTCCGAGGTGTTCAGCGTCAGGGTATAGCTATATCCGGCTTCCAGCTTGATTTCGGTGCTGTCGTTGATGGTCATGGTTTCGTAGCTGCCGTAACGGCCAAACGCCTCCTTGATCCCGAACCAATCGCTGCCTTCACCGGATTTTATGGAATACGTTCCGGCGGGAAGATTGACCTTCACATCCGCGGTGCCGCCGATGAACACATAAGAAATGGGATAGCCCTTCCGCAGGAAGCGCAGCAGCATGGCGTGATCGTCGCTCTGATTCGCCCGGATGACAAATTCAAACTGATCTCCCTTGCCGCCGGAGGTGCGCCAGACTTCGCCGTTCTTCGGCCAGGCCTTGATACACTTCTGCGCCTGGGCATAGGCGTCGGCGGCGTCGCTGTCCATGAACGCCTCATAAGCGCTGTAATACTTTTCTTCCTTCAGATATTCCAGCGCCTGCTGGTAGTATTCGTCGATTTCGCTTTCTTCCTCCGGTTCTTCTTCTCGGGCTGCTCTGGCTTCTTCCCCGCCGTCCTGCGCGGCCCAGGCCTGATGGAGAACGAATTCGTCCATGCCGGCGAAGGTGCCGCTCAGTTCGTAGGTGCGTTCCTCGTTCCCGATATAGGTATCACGGGAATAGATATCGTAAGGCGCGTAGTAGATTCCCTGGTTGATATCCACCGCGAAGCAGAAAACATTCAGCGGCCACTCGCTGTCATCGGTCGGCTGGCCGTAGACCAGCAGCGCCCAGTCCGCTTCCTTGATGTCTTTGGCCAGGAGTTCCTCGGGAATCATCCAGTAATCCCCTTCTTCCGCCAGCATCTTTGTGGACAGCTCCAGCGGGTCGGCGTTCAGATCGTAGTAAACGGCAATTACTGATTTCCCCTGAAACACTTCCGGCAGGCCATCCTTGAAGGAGGAGCCTTTGCCCTGCAAAACCTTGGCGTACTTGGTGAACGTGTTCAGCGTTATGTCCGTTTCCGCCGCGGCAGGCAGCGCAAAGCTGCACAGAAGAATCATACTCAGGAGCGTGCAGGCAACCCGGTTCCATTTCCTTTTCATACCGATTCCTCCTATTATGCTTTTGTGGCTTCAACCTTGAGCGTTTGAACTGGATGGTTATGAGGTTTTTACCACTATTTTACATTATATAGCTTTTGTCTCATTTGGTCAAGCAATACATTCATTTTTGTAAAAAAGATTTACGTCAAAATAGTTGGCTGTTGCAATCCAACGGGGAGAATGATAGAATAATGCAAGAAAACGAACGGAGGAAACGGCATTGAAGCACTTTGATGAAAACTACACGCTGAAGGTATTTCAGGATATGCTTGCCATCGACAGCACCACCGGCCAGTTCCGGGCGGCGCAGGACTGGATGGTTCAGGAAATTGAACACCTGGGTTACAAGGCCGTTACGACCCACAAGGGTGGCGTGATCGTGGATTTGGGCGGGGAAGGGAACCCGCTGGTTATCACGGCGCATCTGGACGATATCGGCCTGATGGTGCGCAAAATCAACGCCGACGGCACGCTGAACGTGTGCAGCGTGGGCGGACTGTATCCCTTTTACTGCGTGACGGAAAACGTGCGCGTGTACACGGGGGATGGGCAGGTGTATACCGGCACGGTGTGCCGCACGCCCAATTCCGTGCATGTAACCGAAGAAGAACTCCGCGCGACGCTGGGGGATTTCCGCAAGAATGTGTGCGTGGTGCTGGACATGCCGGTAAAATGCGCCGCGGACACCCGCAAGCTGGGCATCGAAACCGGCGACATGATCGCCCTGGAGCCGCGCTTCACCATGAGCGGCGGCTACATCAAAAGCCGGTTCGTGGATGACAAGGCCTGCGCCGCCGTGCTGCTGAACGTGATGAAAACGCTGAAGGAGCAGGGCCTGACCCTGAAACGGAAGGTCTACGCCTACTTCGCGTTCTATGAGGAAATCGGCCACGGCACCACCTTCCTGCCGGAGGGCACCAAGGACATTCTGGCCCTGGACATCGCGCCCACCGGGCCTGACCAGAATTCCGAAGAGCATCTGGTGTCCATCTTCTGCAAGGACAGCCGCTTCCCTTACCATTATGAAATGACCCAGGAGCTGCGCGCCGCCGCGAAGCGGGCGGGGGTGGATTACGTGATGGACGTGTTCACGCCGCATTACGGCACCGACGGCGACGCGTCCGTGCTGGCGGGCTACGACATCCGCCACGCTGCCATCGGCCCCGGCACCTCCAACAGCCACGGCTACGAGCGCACCCACATCGACGGCCTGCGCAATACCTATGAGCTCACGATGGCGTATTTGCTGGGGTGATGCGCATTAAACGGGCACTTTAAGTCACAAAGGGGAACGCTGGGGCTGTTCGCCCCAGACCCGAACCAGGGTCCTGAGGACCCTGGACCCGCAACTGGCGAAATAACGTAGTTG
>ONRC01000064.1 GCA_900320085.1 uncultured Eubacteriales bacterium | reverse complement strand
CTCGGGCACCTGGGAGCCGATCGTGGCCTTTTCAAAACATTCCTTTGCTTTGGCTTTATCGTTCATCATCCTTAAGGCGCAGCCCATCACATAGTACGCCCGGTTATCCGGCACGTTTTCCAGCTTGCCTTCCCCCAGGTTCACGGGATAGGTGATGGTGCGCTCCGCGTAGGAGATGGCTTTTTCCGGCTCGTTTTCTTTCAGCGCCTTTTCCACCAGGGCGAACAGCGCGGTCTTGTACTCGTCCGCCACCTTGCCTTCGCCGCCTTCCCAGACATGGAACGTGTAATGGGTCAGCAGGTCGAGGGCTTTTTCGTGTTGGCCGTCCTGGTTCAGCAGCGTCACATAGGCCAACATCAGAGCATAGCGGTCAGGCAGGATGTCCTGATGCGCTTCCAGCAGCGCCAGGCGCTCCTTGATGGGCTTGTCCAGTCGCTTCAAGAGTTGCTCCTGCTCCAACAGGAAACGGCTGTTGCCTGGTTCCAGCTTGCACGCCGCTGCGATTTCCCCAGCGGCCAGGCTCTTGTCCCCGTGGTTGTAATAGGCGATGGAGAGATTCCGGTGGGCAGGCGCTAATTCGGGCATTTCCTGGATGGCCGCCTGCCAGTGCTTCACAGCCGCGTCATACTGCTTCTTATCGTAGAGCAGTTCGCCCAGGAAATAGTGGGCTTTCGGCGCGGCGGGCAGCAGGGAGATGGCGTATTCCAGGATCAGCTTTTCCAATACCTTGTTGGGGAAGCACAGGTCGGTGGACAGGCTTTCGGCCTTTTCCGCATCCGCTTTGGCGGCGTCCGCCTGACCCAGTATGCCTTCCGCGTAGGCCTTGGCGTAATACTTCATGGGGCTTTCCGCCGGGCAGGCGGACAGCATATTCACCGCGTCCTGCCAGAAGCCAAAGCTGATGAATTCATAGGCCACGTTCAGGTATTCCTCGATCCGCCCGCCGGTGGCTTTGTCAAAGGCGACTTTGTCGGCGTCCCGGCACAGCAGAGACAGGTACAGCGGGTCGATGGCCAGGCTTTCCGCTAAGAAGCGCTGATATTCCGCGTCCTCGTTTTCCAGATGCGCCAGAATGGAGGCTTTCAGGCTTCGGGCTTTCATGTCATGCCATCCCCGCAGCAGGCTTTCGTCAGCGAATTGCAGGGCTTGCTTCAAATTTCCCTGTTTGACAGAAATGCAGGCCAGGTGGAAATAAGACGCTCCCGCCGTTTCGGCGCTCCAGGTGGCTTTGAAGAAAGCGTCGCAGGCTTCGGGCAGCTTGTCCAGCAGCTCCAGGGCCAGGCCCAGATTGAAATACGCTTCCCCGGCGTAGGGGTTGGGGTTGCGCCAGGTCTGTTTTTTGATCGCCGCCCGGAAATAAGGAACGCTCTCTTTGATCTGCCCGTTGCGCAGCAGATACAGACCGTAGGCGTTGTTCAGCCGAATATCCGTGGGGTCCCGGCGCAAGCCCTCCAGGTAGTAATCCGTGGGCAGGAAGGTGGCGTGGCGGTACTGCTCCAGGTGCTGGCCCGCCAGGTACAATTCTTCCAGGGACTTGATTTCACCGGGCTGCTTCAGCGCTTCGGCGGGCTCCGGAATGGGCTGGTTTTCCTTTACATATTCTTTGTATTCGCAAAGCACGTTTCCGCTTTCATCATACACCGCCATCCGGTAATCCCGCAGTCCTTCCACCGTATCCACGAAGGCTTTCACGGGGCTCAGATCGGTGGTCTTTCGGTAGATTTCCTTTCCCTCCGCCCACAGCACAACGCAGGCGTTTTTATAGGTTCCTGTGGCGTAGACCTTAACACGGGCCTTTCCGCTCTGCCTACCGGTATCAAAAGCGTCGGGTACGATCACCGCGCCGCCTTCATCCAGAAAGTCGATGCCTAAAAGCACGTCTTTCGTGGCGTTGCTGACCCGGCCCACGGTCTTGTAGGGCATGAAATACTGAACGAAGTTCTTTTCCTCCTGGGGCTTGAGCCAGGTGAAGTCCGGCTGGTTGTCGCAGTATACGCCGGTCATGAGCTCGATATAAGGTCCGTCCTCATCTGTCAGGTTCTTGTCCCACATCTTTCCAAAATTCCCGCAGCCCCAGGTCCACTGCTTCTTGCCGGGGCTGACGTGATGATCCGCCACGTGCAGAAGGCCCGCGTCCCGCTTTTCGTCAAAGTTGCCCACGAAGTCAAAATCAGAATGGGCTGCCATGTAGGAGGTGGGCACCTTGATGTTCTTATACCGGGAAATATCCACGCCGGCGGAATAATCGGCTTTGTAGTATTCGCCGGTGGCGATGGGGAAGGTGGAAACCGCCCGCTTGCCATGGTCCATCACGGCATTCACGTCCGGCGGGAACACGGAGAAGGTGTCATCATTCACCGACACCGCCGGGTTGGCCCACCACAGGAAGGTCTGGGGATAATCGGTGGGATTGAACAGTCTGCCCCTGATCTCGATATAGGCCTTGTCGGGATACAGGGTCATGGAAGCGTTGCCTTTGGTGCCGTTGATGCGGTCGGTTTCGCCGATCACCACGGTGGCGGAGCCGTCCGGGTTTTCGGTGAAGGTATAGTCCACCGGCATAAAGGTGGAGGGCCGGTGATGCTGGGGCCATTGAACTCGATGCCGCCGGAAATCCACGGCCCAGCCAGGCCCACCAGCGCGGGCTTGATCACGCGGTTATAATACACGAAATCATAATTATTGGTTTTGTCCAGTGCCCGCTGGATGCGTCCGCCCAGCTCCGGCAGGATCATGACGTAGAGATAGTCATTTTCCAGAATGACCGCTTTGTATGCCACATCCTCTTTGGTATCGCTGATCTTTTCGCAGATGGGCACGGGGTAGACCTTGCCCGTGGAGCCCTGGTAGGCGCGCTTCTCGATGAACAGCGGGTTCTTTTCCAGCGCGCCGGTTTTATAGGTGGGAATCGTCACCGTCTGCTCGTACACCATAACCTTTTTCATGCCCTGCGCTCCTTTACAGCTTTATCTCGTAAACCGGCTGCACCCTGATCTGATTCAGTTCCGCGATCGACTTTTTAACTTCCTCATTGCGGGCGGCCATGGCGGATTCCACGTTCACGTTGGCCCCTTCCTTGATGGGCGTGATTTTCAGCACCATGCTGCCGGGCAGCTTTTCCTTGTGCTCCATCAGCCCAACTTCCCAGGTAGCGCCGTTGCAGAAGTTATCGCTGATCATTTGATCATTTAAGAACAACATCCCAATGTCGCCCTGATAGTCGATTTGCAGCCGGGCGTCCTTGATGCCATCAAGAGCGTTTTCCGGAACGGAAATTGTCCAGCGGCAGGGGGTGACGGCTTCGCAGGAAACTCGGATTTGCTTTTCTTCGGTTTCCACTTCATAAATTCCAAAGATGCCTTTGTCAGAAAGGCGCTTCGCTTTTCCTTCCAGCTTATCCGCAGGATAGCAACAGAGGAAATTCTTTGCGTTTGTCGTCTCCAGACGCAGAGCACCGTCTGCATCTTCCAGCAGAGCGGCGTCGGTCAGCACCAGGCTGCCATCCCGCAGGATGAAGAGTTCGTTTGCTTCCTTCCTGCTGACCACCAGCACATCCACTTCCGCGCCGCCTTTTTTCACCGTGAAGAACGGCTTGCCGCCGGTCATAACAGCGCCGTCCTCAAAGCGGAATGCGCCGTCCATCCCGTCCGGAATCATGAACACATAGGTGATCCTGCCTTTGATTTCTGTTCTCAATACCGGCTGAGCATTGGCCTGGCAAAGCAGAATACCGTCCATGTCAAAATGGAAGGGCAGGATGGCGTTTTCTTCGGAGGCAATGGAAATATCAAACGTATAGGTTTCCTTCGCCGTTTCGATGACCACCTGTTCCTTCTTATCCGGCATGGTACGGTGATCCTGGAAATTGTTGATGAACAGGAAGCCGCTTTCTCCGTCCGTGCGCACGGCGAAGCGAAGGGTTTCCAAATCGTTGGGATCAATTTGGGACGCACCCTCCGGCAGCACCGTCTCCATGGGGGCGACGCGGTCGCCAAAGAAGCGGGTAAAATAATGGATGGCCTTCAGGCGGCTGTAGCTTTCTCGAATTTGACCAAACTCGCCCAGGGCCGCCTGATAGTCATAGCTGAGCTTGGGCACCTGGGATTCATTGAGATACACGCCATTTTTGCCGATGGGATTGGTACCGCCCTGGAACATATAATACCCAAGGAAATTGCAGCCGGAGCCCAGCTTGATATTGGCCAGGGCGTCCACGCTCTTATAGGGATACTGGAAGCGGTAATAGTAGCAACACATCATCCCGCCGCCCATTTCGCAGCAGGCGTAGGGCCGGGTTTCGGGCGCGTAAGCTGGACGGAAATCGTCGGTGCACTGAACGCCGTTGCGGTGATAATCCTGGTAAATATATTCCTCCGTAGCGGGATGCTCGCCCTTATGAGAATAGAAAATCCATGGCCGGTAAGCATACCCGCCCCACAGGGGCAGCACCCTGTCAGAATACGCCGCGCCGCCCCAGGCGGTGCCGGTAAAGAAGGCCGGGGTCAGCCCGCAGTCCAAAGCGATTTCCCGCAGAGCCAGGATGTAGGCTTCTCCATCCTTCCCCGGGTTCACCCATTCATTGGAAATACCGGTGGTGATTTCCCAGGGCGCGGAGGAATGCATGTATTCATTATCCAATTGCACCCCGATGATGGGCCCGCCGTCCTGATAGAACAGGCCCTTTACCTGCTTGCCGATTTCACTATACAAAATCCGCACATAGCGCAGGAATTCGGGATGGGTGGTCCGCACCTCAAAGGGCTTGCCGTACAGCCAATCGGGTAAGCCGCCGTTTCGCACCTCGCCATGGTCAAAGGGCCCGATCCGCAGGATCACATACAGTCCGTGCTTTTTGCACAGCGAAACAAACCGGCGAATGTCCCTTCGCCCGGAAAAATCAAATACGCCTTCCTCTTCCTCCATGTGGTTCCAGAACAGATAGGTGGATACCACGTTCACGCCGCCCATGCGCATCTTGATCAGCTCATCCTCCCAGCGGCGTTCGTCCATGCGGCTGTAATGGAATTCGCCGGACACGGGGTAAAAGGGCTTCCCGGCTCTTTCCATATAAAAGCTGTTGAAGGAAATCCGTTCTTTCGCGGGGCTGGCATCGGAAAAATCTGCACCCAGCGCACTCGGCTGGTCGGGCTTGACTTGCTTCAAATCGACCGTATAGCGCATCAGTTTCATTCCTTTCTGTCATCAGGATCATTCTCTCTGCTTTTATTCGTTTACACCTTGCATTTTCCTGCGAACGGGCAGAGAAAAAAACATTTTCCTGCTCCTTTACAGATCAAAGCCCGCATTTTCAGCTTTGGCTTGATTTTATGCTATGGGTGCTCTTGGGCATATCTCTTATTCGCCCATCTTTTTCCAAGTTCTCAAAAGAAAGTAAAAAAACGGTTCTGTGTGTTAATTGAATTGAGAATTGCACACAGAACCGTCTTTTCAATATGCTGTTTTACTTTGCCATGGCCTGGGTCAGCTCCCAGCCCCAGTTGATTTCCTTCTGGTGGCTGACAGCGTAGGGGCCGGTCTGCTCCGCCTCGCTCATGACGCGGGGGAAGTGGAGGCAGATATGGCCTTCCAGGTTGTTGTTGGGGGTGTGGTCCACCTCGTGGCCATGGCTGTGGATGGAGCCGATGTACACCTGCCCGTCCGGGAAGCAGACCCACACGTATTTGGGCGTCCAGTCGTTCACGCCTACCACCTGATTCAGGATGTCGGTGTCGGCGGCAGTGGGCGTTTCGCTGTCGGCGTGCTTGCCGAAGGAGAACATATGCAGGTTGAAGTGTAGGCCGGAGTCGGGGTCATAGATCACAACGTCGGGCATCTTCTTGGCGATGGCGCGGATGGTGGTATACCAGTTGGCGTACTGTACCTGAGACGCGGAGGGCGCCGTAAAAACGCTGGAAGAGGTACTGGTATTGCTGGTCGCGGGCTGCTGGACGGAGGTGTTATTCCCGATCAGCAGCGTGCTGGAGGCGGAAATGGCGTTATCGGAATTCAATCGGTTCAGGGTCATCGCCCCGGCCACGCCGTCGGCGGTCAGGCCGTTTTTCTTCTGGAACGCGACAACTGCGTTATAGGTGGAGATGCCGTAAATGCCGTCCGCGCTGGTCAGGTAGCCCAGCGCCACCAGCCGTGCCTGCATGGCGCGCACTTCATTGCCTTTGTCGCCTTTTTTGAGCAGGGTCGCCTGCACCGTGGCGGCATTGGTATTGGCGGTGGGCGCGGCAGTGGGCCGGGCAGTAGCGGCGGCAGTGCTGGCGCTGCCGTACAGTTTTGCCAGTGTTTTTTCACCCGCCACGCCGTCGGCGGTCAGGCCGTTGCGGCGCTGGTATTCCTTCACCGCGGCGGCAGTGGAGCTGCCGTAATCGCCATCGATTGATCCGGTATAATAGCCCAGCTCCCGGAGCTTGGTTTGCAGCGCCTTGACCAGGTCGCCCTTACTGCCGGTTTTCAAGGTTTGCAGGGAAGGGGCGGTGGACAGGACGATCGGGGCGGGAGTGCCGGGCATGGGCGTTTCGGTAGGCGCAGCGGTGGCGATGGACACGGCGAAATCAGAGTACAGCGCCTGCTGGGTGACCACACCCGCCACGCCGTCCTGGGTCAGGCCGCTCTTTTTCTGGAAGTCCTTCACCGCTGCCGCCACCGCGTCGCTGTAAACGCCGTCGGCGATACCGAGGAAAAAGCCCAGCTCCTTCAATCGGTTTTGCAGACGAATGACCTCGGTGCCCTTGGTGCCTTTGCGCATCACCAGGATGTTATCCGCCGTCATTTCGGTCACGGCAGGCACGGGGGAGGCGGTGACGGTCACGGTCAGGGAAGTCGTGCTGTCGGTGAGCAGGTACAGCAGGCGCAGGGTCTTGGCTCCCGCCACGCCATCCTGGGTCAGCTTGTGGGCTTCCTGGAATTTTTTCACCGCGTTTGCCGTGGCGGTGCCGTAGGTGCCGGTGATTTCTCCGGTATACATGCCCAGCTTTTGCAGCCGCTGCTGCAAATCCACCACCTGCTCGCCCATCTGGCCGCTGTGGAGCTCGCTCACTTCGCGGTTGGGCAGGGTGTTGACGGTGACCTTCTTGCCCTTGCTGTTGACGGGCTTGCCCTCGAAAATCAGCTTGAGCACCTCGGGGGCGGCGATGGCATCCTGGCGGATATTGTTTGCTTTCTGGAAGGCTTTCAGGGCCGCGGCGGTGGCAGCGTCAAAGGTGCCGTTGGCGGTCTGGTCCAGGAAGCCCAGCTCTTTGAGCGCGCTTTGAAGCACAGTCACGTCCTTGCCGGTGTCGCCGGTTTGGAGGTAAGGATAATTCTTCTGCGCGTCGGCGTCTGTTTTCAGGGCTTTGCCCGGCGCGTACTGGGGCGGCACGTAGGCGTATTCGCTCACGATAAAACCCGTAGTGCCTTTATAAGTGATTTTCAGGAAATCGCCCGAGATGCTCAGCACCGCGATCTCCGCGCCCTTGGGCACGGTGGTGATGCGCTGGGCGGTGGTGGACGCGGACCTGCGCAGGTTTACGGAAGCGGTGGTGTAGGTGGAGAAGGGGAAGGTGGCCGCCGTGCTGGCGGGCATCGCGGTGGGTATAGGCGTGGGCGTGGCGGCAGCTTTGACCGTCTTGGCGGGCAGCGCCTGGCTGGAGTACAGCAGGGCCAGGGTCACCACATCGGCGGTGCTGGATTGGTGCAGATCGTTCTTCTTCTGGAACGCTTTGATAGCGGAGACGGTGCCGCTGCCGGCGGTGCCATCCGCCGCGCCGGTATAGTATCCCAGCTCCTTGAGGCGCACCTGCAGCTTCACCACCGCCGGGCCGATGCTGTCCTTTTTGATTTCAGCGCCGGGCACGGTGGAAACGGTCTTGACCTGGGTGGCCTTTCCCTTGCTGTTCTTGGGCTTGCCCTCGTACAGCAAAGCCTGGGTGGCCGCGTCGGCGCCGCCGGTCTGGCTGAGGCCGTTCTTCGCCTGGAAGGCCGTCACGGCGCTGCGGGTACCGGAGCCGAATTCGCCGTCCGTCTTGCCGCTGTAAAAACCCAGCTCCTTCAAGGCGCTTTGCAGCGCTGTGACCGCGTCGCCCTGGCTGCCGGAATACAGTACTTCATAGGAGCCCGCCCCCGCTTCTTCAGGCGCGGGCGTGACGGCGGGCAGGCTGATGCCGCTGTCCACCACGCGGAAATACTGCTTGAGGGCATAGCCCTGCTTGCCCTCGTAGGTAACCACATAATAATTGCCGCTTTCCCCGGTGATGAGCGCCATGTCCCCGGAGGGGATGGTGAGCACCACCTTGGCGGAAGCGGAGGGCTGCTGCCGCAAATTCAGGTTGGTGGTGACGTAGCCCGACAGGGGATAGATTTCCGCCACGGCGGGCAGCACGCTCAGGCAGCATACCAGTGCCAGCAGCAGAGCCGCGGCACGGCGCAAAAAGAATGTACGCATTGTTCATCCTCCACACGTCAGTGTATCCATTCATCCTGGGATTGCAGGACGAATTTCCCTCGTGCATACAAGGAACCAAGTCTATTTTATTTCATTTCTGTAACGGTGTCAAGATATTTATTTCATAATTACGTAATATTTACAATCGTTTATTACAAAATTTTGTCAATTTAGGAAGCACCAAATTCTTCCTTCCTGGATATTGACTTTTCAAATGCTTTCATTATAAAATGAAATCAAGGAGTAACAAGCAAGAAGCATGACGGCGTTATGAAAAAAGAGGTTTGTTATGGGCAAGGCTAAAGTTTATTTTTCGGATTTCCGCACCCGTCTGGGCGTGAGCCAGGGCGTCAAGCTGCAGCGGCTGATCAAAAAAGCGGGCATCGGAGACATTGATTTTGACGGCAAGTTTGTGGCCATCAAGATGCATTTTGGCGAGCTGGGCAATTTCGCCTACCTGCGGCCCAATTATGTGAAAGCTGTGGCGGACGTGATCAGGGATCTGGGCGGCAAACCCTTCCTGACGGACTGCAACACCCTCTATCCCGGCAGCCGCAAAAACGCGGTGGACCATCTGCTGAACGCTGAAATCAACGGCTTCAACAGCATGACCACCGGCTGCCATGTCATCATCGCCGACGGCCTGCGGGGCACCGACGACATCGAGGTGCCTGTACATAACGGCGAATACTGCAAGACCGCCCTCATCGGCCGGGCCATCATGGACGCCGACGTGGTCATTTCCCTCAGCCACTTCAAGGGCCACGAAGCCACCGGCTTTGGCGGCGCGATCAAGAACATCGGCATGGGCTGCGGCAGCCGGGCTGGCAAGATGAACCAGCACAACGACGGCACCCCCGAAGTGGATCAGGACGCCTGCCGGGGCTGCGGCCGCTGCGCCAAGGAATGCGGCAGCGACGCCATCTCCTACGGTTCAGATCACAAGGCGTACATCGACCCCGCGATCTGCAAGGGCTGCGGACGGTGCATCGGCGCCTGCGCCTTTGACGCCATCAGCAACATGAACGACAGCGCGGGGGACATGCTCTGCCGCAAGATGGCCGAGTACACCCAGGCCGTTTGCTATGGGCGTCCCTGCTTCCACATCAGCCTGATCATGGACGTATCGCCCAACTGCGACTGCCACGGTGAAAACGACGCACCCATCCTGCCCAACATCGGCATGCTGGCGTCCTTCGATCCCGTGGCGCTGGACCAGGCCTGCGTGGATCTGTGCCAGCAGGCGACACCCTTCCGCAACAGCCAACTGGGCGACAACCTGGCCAAGCCCGACTGGCCCCACTACAACGACCACTTCAAGGACAGCAACCCCAACGTGCATTGGAAGGAAACCTTGGCCCACGGCGAAAAGATCGGCCTGGGAACGCGGGAATATGAGCTGGTCGTGGTGAAGTAAAGGGGATTGACTTTTTGATCTCCCGCGCATATAATAGCAGGGAGCGAAGAACGGGAAAAACGTTCGCGGTTCAGGACGGCAAGAGAGAACGCGTCATCGGCTGAAAGCGCGTTCACGTCCAGGCGAGCAGTGCGCCCGGGAGCTGAACAGAGGAAAAGAGTATTCTGTTCCGTATGCGCCGCGTTAAGGCGAAGCCATGTAATAAGAGTGGATTGTAAACGGCGCGCCGTTCTCTGTTGGGAACGGCGCGCTTTTTCGTTAGGGGGGAAAAGCCTATGTTTGACACCCTGAAGCGCGATCTGGACGCGGTGATCAAGCGCGACCCGGCTGTGCATTCCAAGGCCGAGGTGTTCTTCTGTTATCCGGGGTTCAAGGCCCTGCGCAGCCACCGCCGCGCCCATAAAGCCTATTTGAAGGGCCATTTCTTCCTTGCCCGGCTCATCAACTTTCATTCCTACAAGCGCACCGGCATCGACATTCACCCAGGCGCGACCATCGGCAGCGGCGTGTTCATCGACCACGGCACCGGCGTGGTGATTGGCGAAACCGCCGAGGTGGGCGACGACGTGACCATCTACCAGGGCGCGACCCTGGGCGGTACCGGCAAGGACACCGGCAAGCGCCACCCCACCATCGGTAAGGGCGTCACCGTCGGCGCAGGCGCGAAGGTACTGGGGCCGATCACCATCGGGGATTATGTGAAGATCGGCGCGGGGGCGATTGTGCTGAAAGACGTGCCAGCACACTGTACCGTGGTCGGCAACCCCGGCCGCATCGTGCGCGGCCCCGCTACGAAGAACGAAATCGACCTGAACCACGGCGACCTGCCCGACCCGATGCTGGAAAAGGTCCGCGCCATCGAAGGCAAGCTGGAACAGCTGGAAATGGAAACCGAAGGCGCGCAGCATGACTGCGAGCACTGCGATTTGACGGATTGTCCGGCAAGAAAGCAATAAAGAGAGTTCAGAGTACAGAGTGCAGAGTACAGATTATTTTGAAGGATGATAAAGCGATGAGCATTGCGGGAGATAAGAGCAAAAAAATTCGCAATTCGGATTGTACACTTATATCGCTATCTTTGCAGAGAAAAAAGAGAATACATTCTATCTAAGCAACTGTTGCGTTCAGGAACATCCATTGGCGCAAATTTGGCTGAGGCAGAATGGGCAATCAGCAGAAGTGATTTTGTTTCAAAAGTGTACATTGCGCTGAAAGAAACGTCAGAAACAAAATATTGGTTGGAATTATTGTATAAAACTGACTTCCTTACAAAGATGCAATTTGAGAGCGTATATAAAG
This sequence comes from uncultured Eubacteriales bacterium, assembly GCA_900320085.1. GTDB lineage: Bacteria > Bacillota > Clostridia > Christensenellales > Aristaeellaceae > RUG563. The sequence goes on along the minus strand of ONRC01000064.1, from coordinate 3,069 downwards.
ACGCAGAAGAAATCAGCAAAATGCTCTCAGCTACTACGCGAACCATGAAACCGACTATATAATCTGTACTCTGTACTCTGAACTCTGTACTCTAAAACCAATCACCAACATCCTACAAGGAGGCTTATAAAATGCAGATTTACAACAGCGCAACAAGAAAAAAGGAAGAATTCGTGCCCCTGCATCCCGGCAAGGTGGGCATTTACGCCTGCGGCCCCACGGTGTACGATTATTTCCACATCGGCAACGCCCGGCCCTTCATCACCTTTGACGTGCTGCGGCGGTACTTTGAGCACCGGGGCTATGAAGTCACCTTCGTGCAGAACTTCACCGACATCGACGACAAGATGATCAAGCGCGCCAACAAGGAAGGCATCACCGTGAAGGAGCTGGGCGACCGGTTCATTCAGGAATACTATCAGGACGCCAAGGCCCTGGGCATCCGTCCCGCCACGGTGCATCCCCGGGCCACGGAGCACATCGGCGAAATCATCCATCTGGTGAAAACCCTGGAGGACAAGGGCTACGCCTACGAGGTGGACGGCGACGTGTACTTTGACACCAAGAAGGACATGGGCTACGGCAAGCTGTCCGGCCAGAACCTGGACGACCTGGAGGCCGGTGCGCGCATCGACGTGGACGAGGTGAAAAAGAACCCCGCCGACTTCGCCCTCTGGAAAGCCCAGAAGCCGGGCGAGCCCGCCTGGAAATCCCCCTGGGGCATGGGCCGTCCCGGCTGGCACATCGAATGCTCCGCCATGAGCATGAAGTACCTGGGCGAAACCTTCGACATTCACTGCGGCGGCAAAGACCTGCTGTTCCCCCACCACGAAAACGAAGTGGCCCAGAGCGAATGCGCCACCGGCAAGCCCTTCGCCCGGTACTGGATGCACAACGGCTTCATCAATATCGACAACGAAAAGATGAGCAAGTCCCTGGGCAACTTCTTCACCGTGCGGGACATCGTGAAGGAATACGACCCGGAGGACATCCGCATGTTCATGCTCTCCGCCCACTATCGCAGCCCCATCAATTTCAGCCGGGACATGGTGGCCCAGGCCCACGCCTCCCTGCAGCGGCTCTACACCGCCCGGGAAAACCTGCTGTTCCTCAAGAAGAACGCGCCGGACAAAGCCCTGACCGCCGACGAGGAAGCGCTGCTTACTCGGGTGAAGGAATACGCCGACCGCTTCGACGCCGCCATGGACGACGACCTGAACACCGCCGACGCCCTGGGCGCGATCTTTGAAATCGTGAAGGACGCCAACGTGAGCCTGAACCAGCAGAGCGGCAAGGCCGCCGTGGAGGGCGTGCTGAAAACGCTGCTGGAATTGACCGGGGTGCTGGGCCTGCTCATGAAGGAAGCGGAAGAAGGCCTGCCCGCCGAAATCCAGCAGATGGCCGACGAGCGCGCCCAGGCCCGGAAGGAAAAGAACTGGAAGCGTAGCGACGAACTGCGCGACGCCCTGGCCGCCGCGGGCTACCTTGTGAAGGATACCCCCCAGGGACAGAACATCACCAAAGCCTGACAGATTGCGATAATGAAATAAAACAGCTGCCGATGTCATTCTGAACCGTTCCCTATGCGGATGGGAACGAGCGAAGCATCTTCCTGCCCGATTCTTGATTACCGATTGTATTCAAATCCAAGGAGATCCTTCGTTGTCCGCCTTGCGAACCTCAGGATGACATCGCTTTTTTCAACTTTTGTTTCAGCCTGTTCGTCAAACTTTTCCTCTTCTAATACCATTCATCTTCTAAAGCACTGACAATCATATTGCAGAGATTCACGACGAAGCGAAGGGGTATGCTTGATGCACCTTTGCTTTTTTTCATTTCTTTGTCAGCCAAATGTCTTGTATTGCGCGGCGCTCTATGATATGATGATTGACGGATTGACACAGTGAGGCAGCCGGGCGGAAGGAGACGATTGTTTTGATCGAGTTCAAGCACGTGGATAAAGTGTATCCAAATGGCGTGAAGGGCCTGCAGGATATCAACCTGACCATTGACCAGGGGGAATTTGTCGCCATCATCGGGCTGAGCGGCGCGGGAAAATCCACCCTGATCCGCACCATCAACCGCATGATCGACGTGACGGGCGGGCAGCTGATCGTGGATGGCACCGACGTGATGACCTTAAAGGGCCGGGCCATGCGCCGCTACCGCCGAAAAATCGGCATGATTTTCCAGTCCTATAACCTGGTCACCCGCGCCACGGCCATAAAAAACGTGCTCACCAGCATGGTGCCCGACATGAATTTCTTCCGGGTGCTGTTCGGCCTGTTCACCAAGGAACAGAAAATTCACGCCCTGGAGGCGCTGGACAAGGTGGGCATCCTGGACAAAGCCTATACCCGCTGCGATCAGCTGTCCGGCGGCCAGCAGCAGCGCGTTTCCCTGGCCCGCACCCTGAACCAGAACCCCACCATCATCCTGGCGGATGAGCCGGTGGCAGCCCTGGACCCCATCACCGCCAAACAGGTGATGAGCGATTTCAAGCGCATCAACGAGGAAATGAACATCACCGTCCTCATCAACATCCACCATGTGGACCTGGCGCTCAACTACTGCTCCCGGGTCATCGGCATCCGGGCCGGAAAGATCGTATATGACGGGCCCACCGGCAGCGTGACCCAGGAAATCCTGGACGAGATTTATAATGGCGCCACCGTTCCCACGGCCGGAACCTGACGGAGGTGGACCATGAAAGAACAAAGCATAGGGAAAACCATTGTTTTCCTGGCTGCCCTCACGGCGGTGGGCGTTCTCTGCGCCGTGCTTGCCACCAGCGGGGTCCTGACCATCGTGCTCTGTGCGCTGACGGTACTGGCCGCCGTGTGGGGACTGCGCAGGAAAACCATTAAGCTTACCAACGGGAAAACCATTGTGCAGCCCGGTTCCCGACTGTTCCTGATTGTCATGGTGGTGGTGGACGTGATCGCGGCAAGCGCGGTCATGACCGGCTTTGACTTCGGGATCATCATGCGGCGCGGACACCAGTTCTTCGTCATTCTGGCTCAGATTTTCCAGCCGGATCCCGCATATCTGCCCAAAGTCTGGAGTCCG
>ONRC01000089.1 GCA_900320085.1 uncultured Eubacteriales bacterium | reverse complement strand
ATTACTCGATAACGGAGGTAACAGCGCCGGAACCCACGGTGCGGCCGCCTTCACGGATAGCGAAGCGCAGACCGGCCTCGATGGCGATGGGGGTGATCAGGGTCACTTCCATCTCAATGTTGTCGCCAGGCATAACCATCTCAACGCCCTCGGGCAGCTTGATGTTGCCGGTCACGTCGGTGGTGCGGAAGTAGAACTGCGGACGATAGCCGTTGAAGAACGGAGTATGACGGCCGCCTTCTTCCTTGGTCAGCACGTACACCTGACCCATGAAGTGGGTGTGGGGATGGATGGAACCGGGCTTCGCCAGCACCTGGCCGCGCTCGATCTCGTTGCGCTGCACGCCGCGCAGCAGGGCGCCGATGTTGTCGCCAGCTTCGGCGTAGTCCAGAGTCTTGCGGAACATTTCGATACCGGTCACGACGGTGCCGCGGGGCTTGTCCATCAGACCCACGATCTCCACCGCGTCATTCAGCTTCACAATGCCGCGCTCCACACGACCGGTGGCCACGGTGCCGCGGCCAGTGATGGTCATGGTGTCCTCAACGGGCATCAGGAAGGGCTTATCTTCGTCGCGCTGGGGGTTGGGGATGTAGCTGTCAACAGCGTCCATCAGCTCGTAAATGCACTGGCACTCGGGAGCATGCTTGGGGTCGCTGCCGTCGTTCATCATGTACTCCAGCGCCTTCAGCGCGGAGCCCTTGATGATCGGAATGTCGTCGCCGGGGAAGTCGTAGCTGCTCAGCAGTTCGCGCACTTCCATTTCAACCAGCTCCAGCAGCTCCTCGTCGTCCAGCAGGTCCACCTTGTTCATGAACACCACGATGTAGGGCACGCCCACCTGGCGGGCCAGCAGGATGTGTTCACGGGTCTGGGGCATGGGGCCGTCGGGAGCGGACACCAGCAGGATGGCGCCATCCATCTGGGCAGCGCCGGTGATCATGTTCTTCACATAGTCGGCGTGGCCGGGGCAGTCCACGTGAGCATAGTGACGGTTTTCAGTCTCATACTCAACGTGAGCGGTGTTGATGGTGATACCACGGGCGCGCTCTTCGGGCGCCTTGTCGATCTCGTCGTAGCGCATCTTCTGGGCCTTGCCCTCAGTGGACAGAACCATGGTGATGGCGGCGGTCAGGGTAGTCTTGCCGTGGTCAACGTGGCCGATGGTGCCAATGTTTACGTGAGGCTTGGTGCGCTCAAACTTTTGCTTGGCCATTGGAATCTCCTCCTCCGATGTGTTCAAAGACACTTTTGCTGCCGGTTGACCCGGCGAATGGAGCGGGTGATGGGAATCGAACCCACGTGGTCAGCTTGGGAAGCTGAAGTTCTGCCATTGAACTACACCCGCGTGACGCGTTTGGCACATGATTACCAAACGCAATTATTTTACACGCTCTTGATAGAAATGTCAACTACCAATCGCATTTTTCCCCGGTATTACAGCTCCTCGTTGCGCTTTTCTTCCAGAAAATGGGTCAGCTTGCGCTTGACGCGCTGCAGGGCGTTGTCGATGGATTTGACATGGCGGCCCAGCATCTCGGCGATCTCCTGATAGCTTTTGCCGTCCAGGAAGGCGGAGAGCACCTGCTGCTCCAGATCGGAGAGCACCGTGCCGATCTGCTCCTGGATATGGCTCATATCCTCCTGGCCGATGAAGAGCTCTTCGGGATTGGTCATCCGACCCTCGATCACGTCCAGCAGCGTGCGGTCCGATTCCTCGCCGTAAAGCGGTTTGTTGAGGGAAACATAGCTGTTGAGGGGCACGTGCTTTTGCCGGGTGGCCGTTTTGATGGCGGTGATGATCTGCCGCTTGACGCACAGTTCCGCAAAGGCCCGGAAGGAAGATTGCTTGTCTGGCTTGAAATCCCGGATGGATTTATAAAGCCCGATCATGCCTTCCTGCACGATGTCCTCATGATCCGCGCCCACCAGAAAATAGCTGCGCGCCCGGCCCCGGACAAAATTCTTGTATTTGTCCAGCAGATATTCCAGCGCCTCGCCGTCCCCCTGCTGCGCCAGAACCACGACGTCATCGTCGCTCATGGACAGGTATTTTTCATAGCGCTCGTCCAAAGTTTCAGACATGGTTTGCTCCCGGCTGCTTTATTCGCGGGCGGCAGCCGCCGCGTACATCAGGATGCCCGCCGCCACGGAGGCGTTGAGGGATTCCATGGCGGGATTCTTCATGGGGATAGAGACCACGTGGTCGCACTGCTCCA
>ONRC01000067.1 GCA_900320085.1 uncultured Eubacteriales bacterium | reverse complement strand
CGGAAAGTTTGAGGGCTTCTGGCCCAAGAAAGCCCGGGAACATCCGCAGGAGAAAGTAAACTTTCCCCTGCGGATGATTCCCTGGCTTTCCCCGGATGCAAAGCATCCGGGCTGGCGGCTTCGCCGCCGGGCCAGAAGCACCACGGCGCCAAGTCAATCTTTCGCGTTCCTTCCCGTATCAGCGGGAACCAAGCAGTTTTTCCATTGCAAGTATTATCCGCTACTGAGGTCCAGGAGATGAAATCTCCTGGTTCAGGGGTACAGGGGGCTGAACAAGCCCCCTGCCTCGTCGTTGCCCTTCACAACATGACTGTTATCAGATTAAAAAGTTACCAGCACCGCACGGCGTCGGCGTAGAACTGGTTCATTTCCGCCTCTGTGGGGAACACGGCAATGTACATCTGGTTGCCCATGGCGCCGGACAGGGCGTCGGGCATACGCTCCATCATGCGCATTTGATTGGCATATTTGGCGGCCAGCTCCTCGTGGCTCATCTGGAAGGGCTTGCCGTCCCGGCGGCCGGCAAAGGCGCAGAAGAAGTGCTCGCCCTGGGGCTTGGTGGAGCAGTTGAAGGCGATCATGTCCGCCCAGATCTTGTATACGTCGGTGCTGTTGGCGAAGTTCATCATATCGGGAGAGAAACCGCCGCAGGGGCGCATGTTCACTTCCAGGGCCACCACGTCGCCCTGCTTGCCCATGTACTGGTCTTTGGTCAAACGGAAGAACTCAAAATGCACAAAGCGGCTCTTCACCCCAAAGCTCTTCACCGCCGCCCGGCCCGCGGCGCGCACGTCGTCGGCCAGGTTCTTGACGATGTAATAGATGGAATTGTCGTTGTTGTTCACGATATCCATGATCGAGATGGGGCTCACATTGCCGGTTTCAAAGAGGGGGTTGCCGTTGCTGTCGATGATGGCGTCATAGCTGTTGACCTCGGCTGTAACGAATTCTTCCATGATATAGCGGACGTTGGGGTTCTTCTCATTCAGGAAGGACCACAGCTCGCCGTCGTTGCTGAGCTTGTAGGTGTCGTTCGCGCCCACGCCGTTGTCGGGCTTCACGATGACGGGATAGCTCACTTCATTGATGAACGCCTTGCAGCTGTCAAAGTTGTCCACGATATGATACCGGGCGGTGCGGATGCCGGCCTTCTGGTAGTATTCCTTCATGCCGCTCTTGTACTTGATGCGGCCCAGATCCTCCACGTGGAAGCCGGAGGGCACGTTGAAGTCGGTGCGCAGCATGGCGTCCCGCTCCAGCCAGTATTCGTTGTTGCTTTCGATCCAGTCCACGCGGCCAAACTTGTGGATGAACCATGCCACGGCGCGGTACACTTCGTCGTAGTTTTCCAGGCTGGACACCTTGTAGTATTCGTTCAGGCTGTCCTTCAGCTCCTGGGTCATTTCTTCCCAGGGCTGGTCGCCAATGCCCATCACGCGGATGCCGTTATTTTTCAGCTCGCGGCAGAATTTCCAGTAGTTGGTGGGGAAGTTGGGGGAAATGAAAATGAAATTTTGCATGGTATTTGATCCTTTCTTGCGTGTCGGTTTCCTGTAGGGGCGGATATCATCCGCCCGTACAAAACCTCAATCTTCCAATAAGTGCGGCACATGGTATTTCACCTGCTCATACCACCAATCCCAGTCGTGCTTCACGTCGTAGCCCCAGATATCGAACCAGACGCCGATGCCTTTGGATTCGCAGATGGATTTGAGCTGGAACGTGGTCTCCGGCACCTCCCAGGGGCCCTGGCCCACCACGATGATGCCGCGGTTATTGTTGTAACGCTCAATGAAGGGATGGTCAGCGGGCAGGCCGCCCATGTAATCCACCGGGCTGTTCAGGTACACCCGCTCGTCCATATAATCGCCCCAGCCGTAGGAGGCGGTGTAAATGCCGCTCAAGGCCAGCAGGCCGTCGAACAGATCGGGGCGGCGGAAAAACAGGTTGACCGCGTGGGTCGCGCCCAGAGAGCAGCCGAAGGCGATGATGCCGGGGTTGCCGTCCCAGCCGTTGCGCTTGCGGGCCATGTCCTGAATGAAAGGCGCGATCTCGTCAAAGATAAAGCTCATCCAGCGCTCGTGCATCCAGGAACGGTGGCCGGGGTCACCCCAGGTATCGCTCCAGGTTTCCTGGTCGATGGTGTCGATGGCGAACACCATCACCTGCCCCGCGTCGATCCAAGGCCGCCAGACCTCGGCCATATTGTAGTTTTCAAAATCATAGAACCGTCCGTTCTGGCAGGGGATAAACAGCACGGGCCGCCCCGCGTGGCCCCACACTTTGAGCTCCATATCCCGGTCCAGGGCGGGGCTGTACTCCTTGAAATACTGAGTCTCCATCGGTTTTCATCACTCCCTGTCGTAAAACAATACGGGCATAAACAGCGGGATTTGCTCCTCCCAGCAGGCTTCGCAGTGGTCGCCGTTGGGCACGATGCGGCTGGTGACGAACACGCCCTGCTCCATCAGCGCGTCGGCGGTGCGCATGAAATTGCGCAGTACCCCGCTTTGGTCCTCCATTTCCCGGGAGCCGTAGTCCATATACACCACGGTGCCGGGGGCGAAATCCGCTTCCCTGATCAGCGGCACCAGCTTGCCCTTCACCAGGTCCACCGACGGCGACAGCGCCGCCGCGCGGCTGAACACATGGTTGTAGCAGGTCACGGCGTACAGGCTCATCAGCCCGCCCATGGAGCTGCCGCAGATCCAGGTGTATTCCCATTCCGGCATCGTGGGGTAGCGCCGGTCGATGATGGGCTTGAGGGTTCCCGTCAGCCAGTCCATGAACAGCTTGCCTCTCCCCGTCACATGGCCAAACTCCGGGTCCCGGAAGGTAAAGGGCGAATACTCGGAAAGCCTTGCGTTCGGGGGCCGGTGGTCGCACTCCACGGCTACCACGATCAGGGGCGTTTCCGTCGCATCCAGATAGTCTCCCATGCCCCAGCTCTTTCCATACGTGGCGTCGTCGTCAAAAAACACGTTGTGGCCGTCGAACATATACAGCACGGGGAACCGGGCCTTGGGGTCCTCCTCCGCCGCCTCGGGCAGATAAACGTATACCTTCCGGGGCTTTTTCTTCCCGGTGATGGGCGTAACGGGGATACCCCACTTTTCAATCATCCAAACAAATCCTTCCCGCGCAGCAAAAACCGGCTTGCGCTGAATGATAGTTTATCACACACAACCGCAGGAAACAAGGGAGCGCCGCTTGTTCCGCTGCATTTTTTGGGTTTTTTATCGTGGCTCTGTCTGACGAAAGCAGCGTGGAAGTCGGTTTACCGCGGCTGAGCTTTGTAATGAAAAAAGCATGATACGTCAGAAATGGAAGCCCTATTAAAAATCGCCGTTGATCCTCCAGGCGGCAGCATCAAAGATACCAGCGCGGCAACGGATATTAAGCCGAATACACTGAATCAATGGAAAAGCAATAAAACCGCCCATCTGTTCCCACAAAAAAGCGGAAGCTCGTTTACTCTGCTTTATTCAATCATCGGCATCAGCTCTGCTGACCATTGGAGGATTGCGTCAGGAATCACGGCTCCATCCGGATCAATTGCTTCCAGCCGCCATAAGGTATTTCTTGGCGCCGCGATCCATAGGCTGACGCGCCCATCGCCCGCGATTTCTACGGCGCCGTCTTCGGCAATGTTCCACCAATCAGGCGTTGAAATCAACCATTCACCTTGCCACAGGCGAAGGGTGGATATTCTTTTTCCTTCCGGAGCCAGAACGGATTGAACCGTGATTTTCCAATCGGCATACGGGTTGAACGTGTAATCCGCAGAAAACCCCATATTGCATATGGCCCTGGAAAACGTCCAGGCTGGGTCGGAGAGGAAAGAACCGCTGAATCCGAATGCGGTTTTATTCCGCCAGGCCCATGCTGGGTTCGCGGCGTTTGCGCGGTAATTGTCTCCGGCGAACGCACCGTAGGAGGCGAAGATGTACCGTTCCCCATAGGGGCCGTTTCGGTGCGTCCACAGGGAAAGGAGCGGCTCCAGACGGTAGGAGCAGGGATTGCTGTCATAAGGCCCCTTGAACGTCAGCGGCGTCTGCGCTTCCCCGCCGTGATAATATCGAATGCCGCTGTTGCCGACAGACCAGTACAGGCTGTGTCCGGCGTCGGACTCGATGGAATGTCCCGCATGGGACAGCGTACCGTTGGGCGCGACATAAATGACAGGACGGTCGCCATCCAAAGCGAGTATGCCTCCGTAATGGGAATCAGCGGCGACAGCCAGCCCATCTCCATAGAAAAAAACGCCGCCATGGCCCTGCGCGTACATACAGACCGGGGGAAGAAAAGCGCCTTCTGCCTTCGGCACGGCCAGCATGATGCCTTCAAAATCATTTTCATGCTTGTCGAGCCAGATTTCAGCGTCGTCCCGCGGATGATAAAAATCATAACCCACGAAATAATATGCTTCGGTTTCCTGAACCGACCAATAGACCACCGCCAAAAGGGGAGCATCGGTCATATGCTCCCAATTATTCTGAGCAGACATATCTCCGTCAAAATCAACAGCGGAAATGAAATCCCCTTTGCCGGAGGACGAAATCAACACGTTCACCGCGGCATGAACCTCCGGGGCGTAGTGCGTGGCGATCTCCAAGGGAGTGAGAATACCATCAGCCATTGCTTCTGCATAGGAAAGCTCGACCCTTTGCGGAACGCTGCGCCGCGCGGCCGTCCACCGTCCGTAGAGAAGCGCTTTCCCGACGAAGAATAATGCGATTCCCAAAAGCAGGATAAAGCGTATTTTCAGTCTGTGTTTCATATGCTCCTGATGTGAAAGAGGCGGCGATTTCTTTTCGTATTTTTACTTTCCGGCGCTTAGCAAAAATGCCGGTCAGTCCAGCTTGACCGGCAGATCGGTTTCGTTGAAGGGGTCGTTGGCGTCGAAAACGCTGTCATCCTCATGCAGCTTTTTAACAGGGGGAAGAACGGTGAACACATGAATATGCAGCTCATTGGGTTCAAATTCCAGTTCGGCGCGTTCCCGGGGCTTGGTGAGGGCCAGCACCTCGGTGTAGCGGGTCTTGCCTTTCCGGGCGAAGCTTGCGGCCACCTCCGGCCGTCCCTGCCAGTGCATGGGGATAAACAGGCGCGGCTTGGCGGCCATGACGAAATAGTTGGCCCCGGCGTCATACAGCCCGCCCATGCGCGGGTCCACCGGGAACATGGCGATGTCGATGGGCAGGCGTTCGATGGGCCGCATGGCGTCGTAAAAATCCCGTTCCGCCTGGGCGATTTCCCGCAGGCTGCTTTCCTCCCGCCAGTGCCACAGGTTCAGGTCCCCCGCGTGGAACACGTGCAGGCCGTCTGCTGTCACGTAAAAGGACACGCCCTTGTCCGTGGACGAGAACACGCGCACCTCCACGTCGCCGATTTCCAGCCTGTCGCCGGGCTGCACGCGGCGGCCCTGCTTGTCCTCCGCCGCGTCATAAGCAATGAGATAGGTGATGGGATATTTGCGCTTGTCCCAGGTGTAGATAATGTCGTCCAAATGGTCCTCATGGTCGTGGGAAATGAACACCAGGATGCGCTTGTAGCCTTCAAAGTCCTGGTCACCAAGCTGGTCGCTGCCGGTCAGCTCGCCGTTTTCACCCCGCCAGTAGTCAAACACCATCAGGGTTTCCCCGATCTCCACCGTAAACCCGGAATGATGATAATAGGTCACCGTCGCTTTGCTGCCCATAACTGCCTCCTTCTGTATGCCGGCTTCTATTATAAACCACACGGACGAAAATAGCAAATTGTATTCCGGCGCAATTCGGAGAAAGAATTTCAGCCCAAAAGGTTGCATTTCTTTTTTTTATGTTATATAATGCCTGTGATACAGGCAATGCACGGGATCATGCCGCCAACCAGCAGAGAGCGCGCCAGCGGTGAAACGCGCGCAACGGCAGGCAAGCCCGCCCGTGGGCCAGCGGCCAATCCCCGCCGGGACGCTCCCGTTACAGGGCGATGAAAGCCGGGCGCTTGAGGAAGAAGCGCCAAGCAAGGTGGTACCGCGAAGCATGACTTCGTCCCTGCAAAGGAACGGAGGCTTTTATTTTTGGAGGAGGGAATCCATTCATGGCAAAGGAAAAGAAACAGGAATTCGTGCAGCACATCACTCCCCGGGACGAGAATTTCTCCCAGTGGTATACCGACGTGGTCACCCAGACCGACCTGATGGACTACACCCCCGTGCGCGGCTGCATGGCGCTCAAGCCCTACGGCAACCGCATCTGGGAACTGATCCATGAGCAGCTGGACCAGATGTTCAAGGATACGGGCCACGAAAACGTGTCCATGCCCATGCTGATTCCCGAATCCCTGCTTTTGAAAGAGGCTGACCACGTGGAAGGCTTCGCCCCCGAAGTGGCCTGGGTCACCCAGGGCGGCACCGAAAAGCTCCAGGAACGCCTGGCCGTGCGTCCCACCAGCGAAACCATTTTCTGCACCATGTTCTCCAAGTGGGTGCAGTCCTACCGCGATCTGCCCCTCAAATACAACCAGTGGTGCTCCGTGATGCGCTGGGAAAAAACTACCCGCCCCTTCCTGCGCACGGCGGAATTCTGGTGGCAGGAGGGCCACACCGTCCACGCCACCGCCGAGGAAGCGGAAGAAGAAACCCAGATGATGCTGAACGTCTACAAGACCTTCTGCGAAAAGAACCTGGCCATCCCCGTGTTCGCGGGCCAGAAGAGCGATAAGGAAAAGTTCGCCGGCGCCCGGGCCACCTATTCCGTGGAAGCCATGATGCAGGACGGCAAGGCGCTGCAGGCCGGCACCAGCCACAACTTCGGCACCAACTTCGCCGTGCCTTTCAACATCCAGTACCTGAGCAAGGACAGCAAGCTGGAATACTGCCACGAAACCAGCTGGGGCGTGAGCACCCGCCTGATCGGCGCCATCATCATGACCCATGGCGACGAGCGCGGCCTCAAGCTGCCCCCCATGATCGCGCCCTTCCAGGCCGTCATCCTGCCCATCGCGGCCCACAAGGGCGGCGTGATGGAAAAGTGCGAGGAAGCCTTCAACACCCTCAAGGCCGCCGGGATCCGCGTGAAGCTGGACGACCGGGACAATGTGTCCCCCGGCTGGAAGTTCAATGAATGGGAGCTGAAAGGCGTGCCCGTCCGCGTGGAGCTGGGGCCTAAGGACATCGAAAACGGCGTGGCCACCGTAATGCGCCGCGACACCTTTGAAAAGACCACCATCCCCCTGGACAACCTGACGGAAGAAATCAAAAAGCTGCTGGAGGACATTCAGCAGAACATGTACAAGATCGCCGACGAATTCCGCCTGGCCCACACCAAGGACGTGCATAACTATGACGAACTGAAAGCTCAGGTGGAGGGCGGCTACGCCCGGGCCATGTGGTGCGGCGACCGCGCCTGCGAGGACAAGATCAAGGAGGAAACCAACGCCACCTCCCGCAACATGCCCTTCGACCAGACCCCCTTCGGCGACACCTGCGTCTGCTGCGGACGCAAGGCCAGCAAGGTCATGTACTTCGCCAAGGCGTATTGAGGACGTTGAAAAACCGATTTATACTGCTGTCATCTCATTTTTTCTCTGAAACATAGAAGAATAAACCAACCAAAAGGCTTCCCCTCGGAGGGGAAGCTGTCAGGCGCGGAAACAAGATGGATCAATGAATGAAAGTGAATTCGCGCCTGACTGATGAGGTGAGCCCCCCTCAGCAACAGCTTCCTGTCGAAGCATAGGGAGTACACCTCATCCGTCCTGCGCGAAGTTACTTGATTTCTTCGATGAAGTTTGTTCCGCGCAGGCCACCTTCCCCTCCGAGGGGAAGGCTTTTTTGTTCTTTCTTGTGATTTACAACAAGCGTTTCGTTCGCATGGAATTGCTGTTTTTGTTTTTCAATATCTTCAAAAACGCTCCATTCTATGTTATAATGAAAAAACAAAAATAAACAACCATCTGTCTGAATACAAGAAATACGGAGGGGAAACCAAATTGAGAACAGAGCATGATTCCATCGGCATGGTGAACCTGCCGGACAATGCGTATTACGGCGTTCAATCCATGCGCGCGAAGGAAAACTTTCCCATGACGGGGCACCTGATGCACCCGTACATGATCGAAAGCCTGGTGATGATCAAGAAGGCCGCCGCCATCGCCAACCAGCGGGCGGGGATGCTGAAGCCTGAAATCGCGTCGGCCATCATCCGGGCCTGCGACGAGATCCTGAACGGCAAATGGCGCGACCAGTTCATCGTCGATCCCATCCAGGGCGGCGCGGGCACCTCCGCCAACATGAACGCCAACGAAGTGGTGGCCAACCGCGCCTGCGAGATCCTGGGCGGGCAGAAGGGCGACGGCACCGTGCACCCCAACGACCACGTGAACATGGCCCAGTCCACCAACGACGTGTTCCCCTCGGCGGGCAAGCTGACCGCCCTACGGCTGACGGAAGCGCTGCTCTCCGCCCTGGACCGGCTGATCGCCGCCTTTGACCGCAAGGCCCAGGAAAACGCCACGGTGCTCAAGCTGGGCCGCACCCAATTGCAGGACGCCGTGCCCATGTATCTGGGCCAGGAATTCAAGGCCCACGCCGACGCCCTGCGCCGCTGCTCCAATCGCATCCTGCGCAGCCGCAACGAGCTGTTTGAGCTGAACCTGGGCGCCACCGCCATCGGCACCAGCATCAACGCCAGCGACGGGTATCTGAGCTGCGTCATGGACATCCTGGCCGATCTGATCGGTCAGCCGGTCAAGGCCTCCGACGACCTGATCGACGCCACCCAGAACGCCGACAGCTTCGCGGCCATTTCCTCGGCGGTCAAGAACTGCGCCTTGGTCATGTCCAAGATCGCCAACGACATGCGCCTTTTGTCCAGCGGCCCCTGCGGCGGTATCGAGGAATTGCAGCTGCCCGCGCGCCAGCCCGGTTCCTCCATCATGCCCGGCAAGATCAATCCCGTCATTCCCGAGGTGGTCACCCAGGCGGCCTTCCTGGTGGCGGGCCACGACGTGACCATTTCCATGGCTGTGGAGGCGGGGCAGCTGGAGCTGAACGCCTTTGAACCGGTGATTTTCTACTGCCTGTTCGAGTCCCTGGAGGTGCTCACCCATGCCGCCGATACCTTCCGGGAGCGCTGCGTGGAGGGCATCCTGGCCGACGTGCAGCACTGCAGCGATATGCTCATGAACTCCACCGTCATCGCCACCGCCCTGTGCCCCCAGTTCGGCTACGAACGCGCCACCGCTATCGTGAAAAAAGCCCAGGCCGAACACCGCACCGTCGTCGATGTGGCCCAGGAGGAGCTGTCCATGGCCCCGGAAGCCCTGGAGCAGATCATCAACGACTGCCTGAAGGACCGCAGCTGACGGCTTGAGCCGTATCACAAAACCCGCCGGAAAAAACCGGCGGGTTTTGTGCGCTTAACGGATAACGGCGTCAGTCGATCGTACCGGTCGCTACGCCTTCATAGCTGTTGGTCATGGGGTCATAGGATTTGCGGCTCTGGACGGTGACGGTATTTCCCTGGAAACGCACCAGCATATCAAAGCCGCAGGGCGAATTGCCCACGGCATAACAGCGGACGCGCAGCAAATCCTTTTCCACCCAGCCGCCGCAGCTCAGCGCGGGCACGCCGGGCCAGCCGGGATAGTCGATTTCCCTGTTTTCGCCCCGGCCAAATGGCAGAACCACCTGGCCGCGGGCGTTCTCATAATACAGGCAGTCGCCCTTCAATTGCAAAGATGCAAGCTGCAATTGGTTGCCTTCCGGGAACCGGTAGACGCCGGTTTCGGCAAGGCCGTATTCCTTGCGGTCGGGGACAGTGTGGGCTTTCAAAGTCAGCACCGTCGGCTCCATGTCCTCCTGGCCGATGAAGGGATACACTTCCTCAAAGAACGCGTTGTAAATCCGCTGCACGCCGAAGGGGTCCAGGCGGGTATCGGCAATGGTGGACAGCACGGTCTTTTTGTCCGGACACACGATGGCCAGCTGGCCGCCCATACCGTACATTACCCAGCCCGCCCGGGTGCGCCAGCATTGCCAGCAGTAGCCGTACTGTTCCTCCTCGTTGGCCTGGTTCAGCGTTTCGATATGCTTTTCAGCCATCTCCCGGGCGAACCAGGCGGGCACCACGCCCTCGCCGCCGTTCAGGAGACAGACCGCCACCCGGTGCAAGTCCCGCAGGCTCATGCACAGCCCCGTGCCGCCCTGACAGCAGCCGGAGGGATCGCGCAGCCAATAGCGTTCGTCCCGGCAGCCCAAAGGCTTGAACAGTCGGTCTTCCAGATAGTCGATCACTTCCTGGCCGCTGAGCCGCTTCACCAGCGCAGCCAGCACCTGGGAGCAGCCGGTGTCATAATAAAACACGCTGCCCGGCGCATGGGTGGGCGTGCCGGTGAAAAAGGACTTGGCCCAGTTTTCGTCCACCCCCTCGCGGTACTGCGTCCAGCGGTAGCAGGTGGCCATGCGCAGCATGTCCCGAATGGTCAGGGCGGCAAGCCAGGGGGAAGGACTTTCCGGTACATAGTCCTGAAAATAATCGCAAATGGGATCGTCCAGGCGCAGCTTGCCCGCGTCCAGCAGCATCCCGATGGCCAGCGCCGTGATGGTCTTGCTGACGGAATACATCCGGTGGGGCTGGCCTTCGCGGAACGGCGCGTAATACGCCTTCGCTTTTTCCTGCCCGTCCACCGTCAGGATAAAGCCGTGCATGTTCACATCCTCTTTTTGCAGACGGCGCACAAAAGCCTGAATCCGGTTTTGCATTGGTGTTGCTCCTTTCAAGGACACTTTAATTCACTATCGTGTAAGTGTGCAGAGTTCAGAGTGCAGAGTGTAGATTGATAATGATTACACAACTGTTAATGTGTACGTTACGCTGTCATC
>ONRC01000070.1 GCA_900320085.1 uncultured Eubacteriales bacterium | reverse complement strand
GTTCATTGAAAAGGCGAGAGCCTATGTCGGTATCAAGAAGCTGGATGGCTATATCCTGCATGAGCTGATCAGCGCGATCTATGTGAGTGCGCCTGACAAGAGCAGTGGACACAGGGAACAGCACATCCGCATTGAGTACAACGGCATCGGTTTTATCCCGATCCATGAACTGATGGCAAAGCAAACGGCGTGACCGAAATCACGCCGTAAGCCTTGAAAACAATACGTTTTCGTCGATTGGAACCTAATACTGTGTTACGGAGCCCGCCGGGACGGGGCCGTCTTTATTCGGTATTGGGTTTTCTCTTTTCTGCCTGCTGCAAAAAACTGATAACAGTCTGCTCTTGTTTCCGGTATAAACGATCAGAACAGCCCCGTGATCTTCCCTTCCGCGTCAACGTCGATCTTTTCAGCGGCGGGCGCTTTGGGCAGGCCGGGCATGGTCATGATATCGCCGGTGAGGGCCACGATGAAACCGGCGCCCGCGGAAACGCGCAGGTTGCGCACGGTGACGGTAAAGCCCTTGGGCGCGCCCAGCAGCGCGGGGTCGTCAGAGAAGGAATACTGGGTTTTCGCCATGCAGACAGGCAACCCGCCAAAGCCCAGCTTTTCCAGCTGCGCGGCCTGCTTTTTGGCGTTGGGGGTCAGCATGACGCCGTCGCCATGGTAAACGTTCTTGACGATCAGGCTGATCTTTTCCTCGATGGAAAGATCGAGAGGATAGCTGAACCGGAAATGATTTTCTTCGCCGCACAGGCGCACCACTTCCTCCGCCAGCTTCACGCCGCCTTCGCCGCCTTTGGCCCACACTTCGCTGAGGGCTACATTCACGCCCAGGGCCTTGCATTCGTCCTCGATCAGCTTGAGTTCCGCTTCGGTGTCCAGGGGGAAGCGGTTGATGGCCACCACGCAGGGCAGGCCGTACACCTGGGTCATGTTGCCCACGTGCTGGAGCAGGTTGGGCAGGCCCTTCTTGAGGGCGTCCAGGTCCTCATGGTTCAGGTCGTTCTTGGGCAGGCCGCCGTGCATTTTCAGCGCGCGCACCGTGGCGACCACCACCACCGCGTCCGGGGTCAGGCCGTTGACGCGGCACTTGATATCCAGGAATTTTTCCGCGCCCAGGTCCGCGCCGAAGCCCGCTTCGGTGACGATATAATCGCCCAGCTTGAGGGCGGTGCGGGTGGCCATGATGGAGTTGCAGCCGTGGGCGATGTTGGCGAACGGGCCGCCGTGCACCAGCGCGGGGGTGCCCTCCAGGGTCTGCACCAGGTTGGGCTTGATGGCGTCCTTGAGCAGGGCGGTCATGGCCCCGGCGGCTTTCAGCTGGCCCGCGGTGACGGGCTGCTCGTCGTAGGTATAGGCCACCACCATGCGGGAGAGGCGCTCCTTCAGGTCGGTCAGGCTGTCGGCCAGGCAAAGCACGGCCATGATTTCAGAGGCCACGGTAATGTCGTAGCCGTCCTCCCGGGGCACACCGTTGACGCGGCCGCCCAGGCCGTCCACGATGTTGCGCAGCTGCCGGTCGTTCATGTCCACGCAGCGCCGCCACACGATGCGCCGGGGGTCGATATTCAGGCTGTTGCCCTGATGGATATGGTTATCCAGCATGGCGGCCAGCAGGTTGTTGGCCGCGCCGATGGCGTGGAAGTCGCCGGTGAAGTGGAGGTTGATATCCTCCATGGGCACCACCTGAGCGTAGCCGCCGCCGGCCGCGCCGCCCTTGATGCCAAACACCGGGCCCAGGGACGGCTCCCGCAGGGCTACGATGGACTTTTTGCCGATCTTCCGCAGCCCGTCAGCCAGGCCGATGGTGGTGGTGGTTTTGCCCTCGCCCGCGGGGGTGGGGGTGATGGCCGTGACCAGGATCAGCTTGCCGTCCGGGTTTTGCTGGTTCCGGATGGCCCGGGCGTCCAGCTTGGCCTTATATTTTCCGTAGGGCTCCAATAATTCTTCGTCAATGCCCGCGTTCCGGGCGATTTCGTAAATGGGCTTGAGGGGCGTTGCCTGGGCGATCTCAATGTCAGTAAGCATGATTGTCCTCCTGTTGATCATTCGGGTTCTTCGACATTATAAACGATGAACCGTTTTTTTACAACCTTCTTTTTGGTAAGAAACCGATAAAAGTCGAACATTTTTAGAATGATCGTCATAAACATCCATATTTCGAGGCAGGAACCTATACACATTATCCAGAAAACAGAAAGCCGTATACCGTCAGGAGGGATCAACATGGAGCATGAAAGAAAAAATGGCACCGTGACGGTGCGCATTTCCGGGGAATTGGATCATTGCAGCGCCCAAAGCATCCGCCGGGAGCTGGACGCGCTGATCGGGGAGCCGGGGGTCAAAACACTGGTATTGGATTTGCAGGACATGACGTTTATGGATTCGTCGGGTATCGGCGTGATCCTGGGACGCTACCGGACGCTGCGGGAGCGGGGCGGCGGCGTGGCGGTAAAAAACATGAATCCCCAGGTGGAAAAGGTGTTCACTCTGTCCGGGATGCGGCAAGTGATTCAGATATTGTAACGGAGGAAAACCGATGGATATTATCAATCAGATGGAGCTGAAATTTTTGAGCGTACCGGAAAACGAGGGCTTCGCCCGGGTAGCGGTGAGCGCCTTCGCCGTGCAGCTCAACCCCACCCTGGACGTGCTGGCGGACATCAAAACCGCCGTCAGCGAAGCGGTCACCAACGCCATCGTGCACGGGTACGAGGATGAAACGGGCTTGATCGTCATTACCGCCTCCCTGCGGGACGACGGCATCCTGGAGGTGAGCGTGGCCGATACAGGCAAGGGCATTGCGGATATTTCCCGGGCCATGCAGCCCTTCTTCACCACCCAGCCGGAAAAGGAGCGCTCCGGCATGGGCTTTTCCGTGATGCAGACGTTTATGGACAGGGTGACGGTGGAATCCGCTTTGGGCCGGGGCACCACCGTGCGGATGCAGAAGCGCCTGCGGGAAGCATGAGCCTGTATTCTTTGGCGCAGGCGGGCGATCCGGACGCGCTTTCCGCCCTGGTGCGGCAGCACATCCCCCTGGTGCAGGCGTTATGCAAGCGGTTTTCCTGGAACGAGGACGCCTTTCAGCAGGGATGCCTGGGGCTGGTAAAAGCCATTCGCGGCTACCGGGAGGATAGCGGGAACCAGTTTTCTACCTATGCCGTGCCGGTGATTTTAGGCGAAATGCGCCGGGCCTTTGCCCACACCCTGAGCTGGCGCAGCCGGGCAGCGCTGAACCGGGCGAAAGCCTACCAGGAGCAGCAGCTTCGCCTGACCGGAGAAAACCCACCCGTTCAGGAAATCGCCGCCCAGGCGGGCATCCCGCCGGAGGAACTGGCGCTGCTGCTCGAGCAGGAAAAAGGCCCGGTCTACGATGAAACCGGGGCCTTCTTTTCGTCCCTCCCGGACCCTATGGGAGAAAACTGGCTATTGCGGTTTTGCATCCTGGACGCGCTGTCGCGCTTGCCCCAGGAAGAAAGCTGGCTGATCCGGCAGCGGTATGTCGCTGGTAGGAGCCAGACGGATTTGGCCCGTGCCCTTTCCACCAGCCAGTCCGCCGTTTCCCGGCAGGAAAAACAGGCCAGGCTGCATTTTGCGAGGGAGTGGGGGGAGGAAAGGCAATAGGCAGCCCCCCCGACTGTCATCCGGAGCGAAGGTGAGCGGGACGTGAACCGCAGACGAGGGGCCTGAGAGAAGCGCCCACGATCAAGCACCGTGACACCCAGCTCCCAGGTCCCTCGACTGCGCCTCCCCTCTGGGTCGGCTTCGCTCGGGATGACAGAGGAGATACTGCCGCTTGCCTACTGCCTATTGTCTAAAACCTCCAACCACCCCTGGCATCCCTCCTGAATATCCCGGCAGGCGGTGTCGAAGTCGTCGGTATACCAGGGATCGGCGATGTCCCGGGGACGGGCGGAATGCTCCAGCAGCAGATGGATCTTGCCCTCCGGGTCGCCGCCGCAGATACGGCGCATGTTGTTCAGGTTCCACTGTTCCATCCCCAGCAGGAGATCATATTCCTGATAATCCGCTTTGGTCATCTGCCGGGCGCGCTTGCCGGAGCAGTCGATCCCCAGGGAATACAGCTTGCGCCTGGCGGGGGGATAGACCGGGTTGCCCAGTTCCTCATTGCTTGTAGCGGCAGAGGCAATATAAAACTGATCGCCCAGGCCGCGCTTCTCCGCCATGTCGCGGAAGATATACTCCGCCATGGGGCTGCGGCAGATATTGCCCAGGCAAACCATTAAAATCCTGATCAACGATTATCCCTCCTATACCGAAAAATACTGGGGGAAACCGCTCTTTGAAGGTCAAAGAGCGGTTTCCCCCAGACCCCTTTCTGAGAAACCCATCAAGGTCTCAGACGATTAATAGACACATGCTTTCCAAAACGATTCAAGCATCTAATTCCCTTACGCGGAGACAGCGTTCTGGTTTTTATTCCGGAACAGCAAACCCTCCACCCTGACAAACGCCATCGGGTACACGCCGAACTCCAGGAACGCGATGACCGCGTATCTGGCGGAACGAACCAGCAATGCGCCGGTGGTTCCGCCATCCAGGAACGCTTTGGAGAAAGGCGCTTTCAGCAGGAAATTCACCGCGAAATACACCGCCAATCCGCCCACCAGCCGCAGCAGACCGCAGGGTACGGAGCGGGTGTTGGCAAAGCGAACCTTCCTGTCCTCCAGCAGGCTGCCCGCCATAAAGCTGATCATCAGTCCCGCGCCGGTGAAATAGTCCGCGCTTTTGCAATAGAAGAAGCCGGGAAGCACCGTCACCAGCAGAACCAGATACAGCAGCCAGTCCTTTTGCAGCTTCTTCTGCAGCCAGGGCACCAGCAGCAGGACAATCACGCCCAGCGCCCATCCCACGAAAACGTCCGTGGGATAATGCGCGCCAACGACCACCCGGGAAAAGCCCACCAACAAAGGAAGCGCCAGCGCCGCGGCGGTCAGCCATTTCTTTTTGAAGTATTGACCCAGGCTGCCGTACATGGTCACGGCATTGGTGGAATGGCCGCTGGGAAAGGAAAAGCCCTGCGCGGCAATATCCATCGGGTCCGCCTTGGGCTCCACCAGGCGGAGGATACGGATGCCCTCATGGTCGAAATACGGCCGCCGTCTGAGGAAAATATTCTTGATCAGCGGATTCCAGGTGATGCCCATCAGCACGGAAAGGCCGATGGCTTTTCCGGCTTTTTTGTCGTACCACCAGTACAGGAAGCCGATAATCAGGATCATTACCAGTTCTTCCCCGAAGGCGGAAAAAAACGAGATCACCGGCACAGCGCCGCTCAAATGCGTTTGCAGCCATTCCATCAGGCTCGCTTCCCAGGGAAAGGAAAACGTATTTCCGGTCAGTTCCATGATACCGTTCCTCCTTTGGTTATTCCTGCGAAGCGCCGGGCTGAATCAGGCGCACGCCGCGCTTGGCCACGTATTCCATGGGCAGGTAGTATTCCATCCCGCCATACTCGTTGGTTTCAAAGAACCAGCGGGCCCCCGGCATATCGTCCAGGGTCAGGGCTGCCCGGTACACGCCGGGCCGCTTTTCGTAATACTGGGAGGCGTCCTTGATGCGCTCAAAGGTGGCCGAAGGCGCGGAGTCCACCACACGCACCATCGTGCCATCCTCCGAAATGCCGCTCACCATGGCGATGTGGCCCCGGGCGATGCCGAAGCTGAACAGCGTCCCGTCCCGGATGAGGCTGGCAATCGCCGTTTCACTGTTGATCAGATCGCTCCTGGTGGTAAAGCCAAAGTCCCGGGCGGCGGTATTGATGAGCAGGGTGTTGTTGGTGCCCTCCTCGGGAATCAGGCAGTAGGCATATTTTGTGGCCAGGTTTTCCGGCAGGGCGGCCGCTTCGTCGTGCCCCATGCGGGACAGGGCGTGGCTGAGGGCGAAGATGGCGCAGCCCGATTTGCTCAGGCTGCTGTGGCGGTATTTTTTGCTCTTCCACCAGCCGTCCCGCTGGCTGTAGATTTCCTGCGCGCCGTCGTTGGGGGGCAGGCTGCCGTCCACGGTAAACTCCGCCTGGGCGGTCTGGCAGGTGCCTTTTTCGTCGGTGACGGTGACATACAGCTTGTATTCTCCCGCCTGCCGGGGCCGGTAAGCCGCCTTGAAGTGCGCCCCGGCTTCGGATTCCACGATCTGGCTGTCGTTCAGATATAAGGTATACTGGGTCTGGTGCAGCGTCCAGGCGCTGACCGCGATGTCCACCACGTCGCCGATGGCCAGGGTGTCCGCGGAAAGGGTCAGCTCGATTTCGCCCTCCGGCAGCAGCTCCGCTTCGTGGGTCAGCACGGCGAAGCCGTCGTAATGCGCGGTGAACTCCACCTTGCCCGTTTCCCCGTTCACGATGGCGGCGAAGAGGTATTGATCCTGATCGTTGAAAAAGCCCGCCCGGTACGCGCCGTTTTCCACGGATGTGATGCCGTACAGCTTTTCCTTGGCGTAGGTTTTATACTGCTTTTTCAGCGCGGCTTCGGCCTTTGCCAGGGCTTCGGAGGGCGTGATGCCGCCCGTTTCCCCGTCGCTGTCCTCCGGTCCGACCAGCGCCAGCGCCGATACGGATACATAGCCGCAGCCGTCGCCGGTGATGACCAGACATTGGTCCTTTTCGATCACGGTCACGGTCACTTCGTCGCCGGGCTGCACCGTGGTGATCGTTTCGCTTTTGGCATCGGCGGATTGCCTGACCTCAGCAGTCTGGGTCACGGTCGCCTGTTCTTTCAGCCAGGCCACCGCGCCGGTAGGCTCTTCGTTCTGATAGGACAGGGACTTGATTTCCACAAAGCCGGTATAGCCCTGGCAGGAGACCTGGGCCCAGTCGCCGTCGAGGGCTTCCACCTTCACCGGCTCCCACGGCCCCACCGGCAGCACGATGGCGGCGTCAGCGCTGGTTTCCCTGCGCAGATACAGCGTGCCTTCGTCCGCGTAAACGTCCTTGCCCACCATGTTTTCCGCCAGCTTCAAAAACTCTGTTTTCACGTAGCCGGTCTTTTTCTTGTAGGTGATTTTGGTCCAGGTTTCCCCCACCTCGTCCACTTCCACCAGGGACTTGTTGGGCACGGAGTCCATCAGCTTCCCTTTGTCGTCAGGGGTTTTGCGCATATTCAGCGGGCCCTTGGGCGTCACCACCCGGGCCGGTTCCGCCAACGCCGCGCCGGTCATCAGGCACAACAGCAGCGCCGCGGCGATCAGAACGAATAATGTCCTTGCCTTCACTTTCGTAAGTCCTCCCAGTCCGCTTTCAGTACGAACTGCTCTATTATAGCACACATCATGCTTTTTGGCTACTGCCCGCAGGAGCGTCCAGCCCCAGGTATTTGCTGATTTCCTCGATATACCTTTCCCCCACGGGACTTAAAATGCTGTTCTTCCGGGTGATGTATCCAATCTCCATCACCTGGCCCGCGCTGCCCTCCGCGTCGTGGTAGGGCACGGCCACATAGTCGCCGCCGTTTAATTCCTCACAGATGATGCCGGAGCAGAGGGTGTAGCCGTTCAGGCCCACCATGAGGTTCAATACCGTCGCCCGGTCGCAGCACTTGATGAGCCGGGGATACTCGTTGGTAGGCAGGATTTCTTCCGACAGATAGAAATTGCTGTTGTCGCCCTGCTCAAAGGACACGCAGGGATAGGGAGACAGGTCGGCAAAGGAAATGGACGCGGCCCCCGCCAGGGGATGGCCCTTCCATAAATACACATAAGCGTCGCAGCGGATCAGCGGGGTAAACTGCAAATTGGCGGAGGACAGCAGCTTCAGGATCGCCCGGCGGTTGAAATCGTTCAGATACAGAATCCCGATCTCACTGCGGGAGGACGCCACGTCGTCCATCACGTCCTTCGTCCGCGTTTCGCGGATGGCGAACTCGTATTCCGCCACGTCGAAGGTTTTGGTCAATTCCACAAACGCCTTCACCGCAAAAGAATAATGCTGGGTGGACACGGCGAACTGCCGCTTGCGCTTGCCCTGCTTGCTGTACACGTCCAGCAGGTTTTGGTACTGGCTGTACACCTGCCGGGCGTAGGGCAAAAAGTTCAGCCCCTCCGCCGTCAGCGTGACGCCCTTGCCGCTGCGGTTGAAAATCAGGATGCCGATTTCCTTTTCCAGCTCCTTCACCGCGCTGGTCAGCGACGGCTGGGATACATACAGCCTGTCCGCCGCCTTGTTGAAGGAGCCCGTTTCGGAAATGGTGATGATATAGTTCAGTTGCTGTAAAGTCACGTTCTCACCCTGCTCTTTCTGTTTTTCCGAACGCTTCTATTGTATTGGAAACAACAGGAAAAGTCAATCCGGGTTGATATTTTCTTCCTGATCCGGACATACTGATACCGTTCCTTTTCCTTAGGAGGATTGGTTCACGAGGCGAGGGCCTGTGCGGCCCTCGCGGACCTGCACCAGGAGACTTCGCCTCCTGGACCTTAGTAGCGGATAATGCTTGAGCGAAGAATTATCTTGGTTCCCGCAGAAGCGGGGAGGAACGTGGAAGTTTGGCTTGGTGTCGTTGTGCTTCTGACCCGGCGGATGAATCGCCGATGACCGCCTGTGGCGGAAATTTCATCGGCGATGAAATCAGGCCAAACGAGCAATGTCCGCATGAAGCGGACTTGCGACAATTGAGCCTGCGGAGAACGCCGCCAACCCGGATGCTTTGCATCCGGGGAAAGCCAGGAAATCATCCGCAGGGGAAAGTTTACTTTCCCCTCGGATGTTCCCGGGCTTTCTTGGGCCAGAAGCCCTCAAACATTCCGTAACCCCAGCGCAGCAGGCGAAAGTTGTTGATACTCCCAACAACGTTATATCGCCCAGTGCGGGTCCAGGGGAATCATCCCCCTGGTGGGGTCTGGGGTGAAACCCCAGCATTTCCTCCTTGCTGGATCGAAATACCCTTCTTGAGAATTCCGTTAAGGGAGATGATTGCTTGCTGTATTTGCAGCTGAAAGCCCGGGCGACCGGCAAGCCCGGGGAGCAGGTGCTGGTACGCCACGTGGCCGACGCCCTGGACAGCGAAGGTGCGAAGGTAATGGACCTGCCGGTGGAGTGCGTGACGAAGGAAGGGGTGTGGCGCTTGCCCGCGGTGGCGGTGGTGAAGGCCGTGATGCAGGTATGCCCCGAGGTGCAGGTGCTGGGGCCGGCAGAATGCTTCCTTCACATCCTGCCGGAAAACAAGCGCAACCGCACCCAGCCCCTGCGCACGGCGTTTGCGTTCCTGGTGCTGCTGGCAGGCAGCGCGCTGGCCATCACCTGGTTCCACGCCGACGTGAACATGCTGGACGCGCAGCAGACACTATTCCGCTTCATCACCGGGCACCAGGCGGAAAACGAATGGCTGATCACCGGGCCGTATGCAGCGGGGGTGTTTTTCGGCGTGTCGCTGTTCTACGCCTTGCTTGGCAAGCGCCGTTCCGTGGCCCCGCTGGAAATCAAGCTGGAGGAATACCGCCAGGCCGCCGAGCAGGCCTCCGGGCTGACGCCATGAGGTGGGATGCTCTGCTGGAAGTGTGCCTGGGGCTGATCGCCGGGGTGACGGTGGGCGTGTGCGCCGCGCCGCTGTGGATGATGCTGCAATTGCCCATGCGGCTGACGGACATCCTGAACGCCAAGGCCGATATGCGCCTGTGCGGCTTCGCCCTGGCCATCGGCGCGTCCGTCGGCGCCCTGCACGCGGCGGGGTTTTTGCCGGTGATCTTCGGCATCGCCGCCATGGCTCTGGGCGGGTTCTTCGTGGGGATGCTGGCTTCCGCCCTGGCGGAAGCGGTGGAGGTGGTGCCCGTGTTCTTTGACCGCCTCAGCATCGCTGTCGATATGCGCTTTGCCGCTGCCGCCCTCGCCATTGGGAAAACCTTGGGGGTCATTCTGGCGGCGATGGTGAATTAAAGAGCACTTTAATTCACTATCGTGTAAGTGTGCAGAGTTCAGAGTGCAGAGTGTAGATTGATAATGATTACACAACTGTTAATGTGTACGTTACGCTGTCAT
>ONRC01000068.1 GCA_900320085.1 uncultured Eubacteriales bacterium | reverse complement strand
ATGACAGCGTAACGTACACATTAACAGTTGTGTAATCATTATCAATCTACACTCTGCACTCTGAACTCTGCACACTTACACGATAGTGAATTAAAGTGCCCTTTAAACCATCTATTCCTTATGCCTTATCCACCCGGAAAATGCCGCACTTCAAATACTGGGTTTCCGGGGCGGCGGGGAGGATGGGATGGTCGCGGCCCTGGGTGCGCCAGTCCACCTGGAACAGATGCACCCGGACGTCCCGGGCGGCGGAAAGAACGACTTCCTTGAACTGGCCCGGCAGCATGTGCTGGCTGCAGGAGCAGGTGACCAGATATCCGCTGTCCTTTACCAGCTTCATGCCCCGCAGGTTGATTTCCTTGTAGCCCCGGGCGGCGGCTTCCACCGCGGCGCGGGTCTTCGTGAAGGCGGGCGGGTCCAGGATCACCACGTCGTACTGTTCCCCGGCGGCACACTGCTCTTTCAGGTAATCAAAGGCGTTCGCCGCCACGAAACGCACATTGTCAAAGCCGTTGAGCGCGGCGTTTTCCCGGGCGAAATCACAGGCAAATTCGGAAATATCCACGCCCGTCACGTCCGACGCGCCGAACTTCGCCGCGTGCAGGGCGAAGGAACCGGTGTGGGTAAAGCAGTCCAGCACCCGCGCGCCCTTCACGAAGGGGGCGATGGCGGCGCGGTTTTCCTTCTGATCCAGGAAGAAGCCGGTCTTTTGCCCCTGCTTCACGTCCACCCAGAACTTGACCCCGTTTTCCTCCATCAGCACCCGGTCGGGCACCGTGCCGCGCAGCACGCCCGTGACCTGCTCCAAGCCTTCCAGCTCGCGCACCGGCACGTCGCCGCGCTCATAAATGCCCTGGGGATGGACTTCATCCATGAGCGCGTCGCAGATCATATCCTTATATTTTTCCATACCCAGGCACAGGCATTGCAAAGAAAGCACGTCGCCGAAGCTGTCCACGATCACGGCGGGCAGACCGTCGCTTTCGGCGAAGATCAGGCGGCAGGAGCGCAGGTCGGCAAACCGGCGGCGGTATTCCACCGCCCGGTGCACCCGGCCCCGGATGAAGGCTTCGTCGATGGGCTCGTCCTTGTAGCTCAATACCCGCAAAGCAATTTGGGAATGGGGATTGTACGCCGCCATGCACAAAAACCGCCCGTTGCTGGCCGTCACACGAACCGTGTCGCCGGGCTGGGGATCGCTTTTCGTGCGGGCAATATCGCTGCGGAACACCCAGGGATGCCCCGAATACACACGTTTTTCTTTTCCGGGAAGCAAAATCACATCTGCCATCGTTCACCCTCCGTCATGGTTTCAGCGTCAATCGCCGGCTGCTTTTGCGTTACCGACAGAAAAATTATAGCATAGCGCGCAGGGTTGTTCAACCAAAAATAATTTCTCAAATCAGCCAAGAAAACGCTTTACTTACACGCTTTAATGTGTTAAAATGTCACAGAGGGGATGAGGATAAGTTATACTGCCTTCATCCTCTTTTGTATAAGGAGGGGAAATCGTATCATGGCAAAGAACGCAAAGCTGGAGCGCAGCATGGCGCTGTACGAAGCCATCCTGGCGATCAAGGATCTGGACGAATGCTGCCGGTTTTTCGACGACCTGTGCACGCCCACCGAGCTGCGCAGCATGGAGCAGCGCTACGACGTGGCCGCGGCCCTGATGCAGGAGCAGGTATATATGGAAATTCAGGAAAAGACCGGGGCCAGCAGCGCCACCATCAGCCGCGTGCGCCGCAACATCCTGGAAAACTCCAAGGGCGGGGCTATGCGGGATATTATCACGCGGTTGGGCGAAAAGCAGGAAGAAAGCTGAGATGTAAGTTCAAAGTTCTAAGTTCCAAGTTCTAAGTTTATAATGCTTGACTATTTCGCTTAGAACTTAGAACTAAGAACTTAGAACTGATAAATCATCATCCCATTTTTACTGACGTGGAGGTTTTTTATGGCGGAACGTTATTTTCAACCGGAGATCGAAACCGCGAGCCGGGAGCAGATCAAGGCCTGGCAGGATGAGAAGCTGGTGAAGCAGGTGCGCCATGTGTGGGAGCACGTGCCCTATTACCGCAAAAAGATGGAGGAAAAGGGTGTGACGCCCGCCGATATCAAGGGCACGGAGGACCTGCACAAGCTGCCTTTTTTGAGCAAGACCGACCTGCGGGACGCTTATCCTTATGGCCTGCTGGGCGTGCCGCTCAAGGACTGCGTGCGCATCCATTCCACCTCCGGCACCACCGGCAAGCGCGTGGTCGCTTTTTACACCCAGGCGGATATTGACCTGTGGGACGACTGCTGCGCCCGCGCCATCGTGGCGGCTGGCGGCACCAGCGAGGACGTGTGCCAGGTCAGCTATGGGTTCGGCCTGTTCACCGGCGGCGCGGGGCTGAACGGCGGCAGCCACAAGGTGGGGTGCCTGACCATCCCCATGAGCTCCGGCAACACGGAACGGCAGATCATGTTCATCCGTGACCTGAACGCGACGATTCTTTGCTGCACGCCCTCCTATGCCGCCTACCTGGGCGAAACGATGAAGGAAATGGGCCTGACCCCCGCCCAGATTCCCCTGAAAGCGGGCATCTTCGGCGCGGAGGCCTGGAGCGAGGAAATGCGCCAGGACATTCAGAAGACCCTGGGCATCAAGGCCTTTGACATTTACGGCCTCACCGAGCTGTCCGGTCCCGGCGTGGCCTTCGAGTGCTCCGCCCAGAACGGCATGCACATCAACGAAGATCATTTCATCGCCGAGATCATCGACCCCAAGACCGGCGAAGTGCTGCCCGACGGCCAGCAGGGGGAATTGGTGTTCACCGCCATCGACAAGCAGGCGTTCCCCATGCTGCGCTACCGCACCAAGGACATCTGTGTCCTGAGCCATGAAAAGTGCCCCTGCGGCCGCACCCACGTCAAGATGTGCAAGCCCCGCGGCCGCAGTGACGATATGCTCATCATCCGCGGCGTGAACGTGTTCCCCAGCCAGATCGAAACCGTGCTGCTCAACATGGGCTATCCCGCCAACTACCAGATCATCGTGGACCGCGTGAACCACACCGACACCCTGGACGTGCAGGTGGAAATGACCCCCGAAATGTTCACCGACAACATGGGCGAAATCGCCCAGCGGCAGAAAGCCCTGGTGGACGGCCTGCGCTCCATGCTGGGCCTCACCGCCAAGGTGTCCCTGGTCGCGCCCAAGACCATTGTGCGCAGCGAAGGCAAGGCCGTGCGCGTGATCGACAAGCGGAAGATTTGAGGACGGAGTTTTGCAGGAGGAACCGTTCTTTGAAGGTCAAAGAACGGTTCCCCCTGCACCCCCTCCAAGAAACCCATAATAGGGTTCAAATTCTGTCCTCTATTCATTTTGTGCTACATAGAATCATTTGTATACCATTCGATCCCTTTTATGGCTTTCTTGGAAAGGGGTGTGGGGGAAACCATTCTTTGGCCCCCAAAGAATGGTTTCCCCCACGAAAAAAGGAGGTTTCCCAATGAGCGTCAAGCAGATTTCCATATTCCTTGAAAACAAGCCCGGCTTCCTGGCGGAAGTGACCAAAGTGCTGGGCCAGAACAACATCGACATGCGGGCCTTTTCCCTGGCGGAAAGCAACGACTTCGGCATCGCCCGCATCATCGTGGACGACGTGTACAAAACCACCACCGTACTCAAGGACGCGGGCTACATCAACAGCGTCATCGACGTGCTGGCCGTGCCGCTGCCCGATGTGCCGGGAGGCCTGAGCCAGGTGCTCAAAGTGCTGGGCGACGCCCAGGTGAACGTGGAATACATGTACGCGTTCCTCGGCGGCAAGACCGGCGGTGCCTACATGGTGTTCAAGGTGGCTGACCAGGACAAGGCCATCGCCGCCCTGTACAAGTACCGCATCCGCATGGTGGACCAGGAAGAACTGGGAGAGCTGTAATTTCAAAACATGCATTGCCGCCGGGTATCCGGCGGTTTTTTTGTTCTTCACAGATCCTTAGAGATACAATTGATCAGCCATCAGCCCATCGATGTCATCCCAAGCGAAGCGTAGCCAAGAGGCGAAGCGTAGTCGAGGGATCTACAAGCGAATCGTAAACCCACTTACAGATCTTTCGACTCCGTTCCGCTCTCGCTCCACTCCGCTCAAGATGACAAAAGAAAATCGTTTCTTTCTCCTATATTTCTGTGTGGAGCATTTCTTTTGCCCTTTGCGGGCAAAAACCGTCCCACACATTGTTACAATTCAAAGGGTTGACAGATGTGGTAGACATATGTATACTATATGTAAACAGCTGTCTACCGCATCCTTGAAGGGAGGAGTTTTGTATGCCTGATCGCTGCACAGAGGCGGAATGGAAAATCATGGAGGTACTGTGGGATCGCGCGCCCCGCACCATGAGCGAAATCACCAAAGCCTTGGAGCCCACCACCGGCTGGACGCGCCACACGGTGATCACCCTGCTGAAACGCATGCAGGAAAAGGGCACCGTGGCGGTGGACGAATCCGGCGACGTGAAGCGCTACACCCCGCTGATGACCCAGGAGGAGGCGTCCACCCAGCAAACGAAGAAATTCCTCAGCCACGTCTTTTCCGGCAAGGCGTCGCTGCTGATCAACCATCTGGTGGACTCCGGCGAAATCACGCTGAAGGAAATGGACGAGCTGATGGACATGATGCGAAAGAGCGGGAAGAAATAAGAGGAGGGGAAATCGATGCGTACCGCTGTGATCTACAATTTCCTGATCGAAGCGAACATCATTGCCGGGATCGCCATTCTGCTGATGATCCCGGTGCGGAAATACTTTCGGAAGCAATTGGGCAACAAAGCCATTTGCTTTGCCTGGCTGCTGGTGGCGGTTCGGCTGCTGTGCCCGCTGAGCCTGCCAAATCCCCTGATCAATGAAATCGTGACGCCCTATAATGATCAGCCCACGGCCATCCGGCCCATCGCCGCGCAGGTGAAGGTTCGGGTGTCAGACGCGCTGACCGATTTATCCCATCAGACGTTGATGAACCACCTCGACCGTGAAGGCCTGAACGTGGATGAGGCCAGCGCGAAGGCCGACTTCCAGACGCTGTTGAATATGCGCGATGAATTGAATTATGGCCGTGGAGCCAGAAAGATCATGGCAATCTATGCTCTTGGAGCGGCGGCGGTGGCGGCCTGGTTCGTGGCGGCGAATGTGAAGTTCCAACGGGATTTGAAAAAGAACCGCGTCGCCCCGCTGGAAGGGGAATTGCAGGAATATTATCTATCCCTTTGTGAAAAGTACGGCGTGAAGCCGCTGCCCGCGTACTTCGTGGACCCGCTGTCCAGCGCGTGTCTGGTGGGCGTGTTTCATCCCTATATCGCCCTGCCGCTGGCGGCGAATGTGGATCAGGCGAAGCAGATGCTGGCCCACGAGCTGTGCCATTACAAGGCGAAGGACCACCTTTGGACCTTGCTGACGCTGATCTGCTGCGTGGTGCACTGGTTCAATCCCCTGGTGTGGGCGGCGGCCGCCATGAGCCGCATGGACCGGGAACTGCGCTGCGACGACAATGTGACCAAGGACATGGACGAGGAAGCACGCAAGCTGTACGCAGGCACGCTGATCCAGTCCGTTACCCGCCGCGCCATCCCCGGCCTGCCCGTCTTAGCCACCGGCATGAGCATGACGGGCCGCAAGCTGAAAACCCGCGTGGGCAGCATCCTGTGGGGTGGCAAGCGGAAAAAGGCTTTTGCCATCACCTTCACCGTCCTGGCCTCCGTGCTGCTGATTTGCGCCTTCGGCACCGCCGCTTACGGTGAGCAGCCCGAACCCTGGACGTACGAAGATCCTGATAATGCGTATTTCGCCTATGAAAGCCAGACCATCGAAGAAGCCATGGCCAGTGAAAACGCCATCAAAACCGAAGAGGAAGCCCTTCAAAGGGCCAAGGAAATTCTCAGTATGCCGGAGTTTCAGGTGGATGTGAACGACCCGAAAATCACCTGGCAGACGGGGCTCGACATTGGCGTGATGGGCAAGTGGAACTATGCGGTCATCGGCCAAAAGGGAGAAGACGAAAACCTTCAGCGGCTGATCGTCTGGATGGCCATGGATGGCAGCGGGGCCTGGCAGGTGTACAATGGCTTCGATCCCTTCTTCACAGATTATGATATGGAAAATCAGCCAGACTATCAGAATATTGACGATGTGCTGACAGAAGAAGAACAAGCCGCCATCAAGCGCTATTGCATCGCCCTGACCGAAAAGCTGGAGCCCGGCGAAAGCGAAAACTTTCAGGAAATCCATTTCAACTGCTACATGAAGATGGACGACAAAATCTATGTCCAATTGGAAGCACCCTACAACATCAATTCCGGCAAGGGTTTCATACTCCTGGTTAAGCCCGAGATCCGCGTGATCGACTATTCCACCGGCAACGGCTGATACCATACGCAAAACGCCTCTGCACATTCATCGGTGCAGGGGCATTTTTTTGCCCGGAATAGACGTTCGGCAGACAGGCCAAAATACACCCAGAAAATAAGGGATTGACGGAACGCAGAAACGTGCTATAATGAGCGCCGATTCAAGTGGCGGAACGCCGAAAGGAAAGAGCGCATGAGCACTGTTCACAGGCCGTATGGCAGCAATCCCCTGAGCCGTATTTATGAGGAAGCGAAACTGCCCCAGGCCATTCGGCGCAGCCTGAGCCTGATTTTGCTGGGCAACTTGTTTGGCAACCTGCACGGCATCATCTGCGGCGGCGGCACCACGGCCATGATCGGCCTGGCGAACCAGCTGCAGGCGGGCGACTTTGCCTTCGGCTTGCTCAACGGCATCCCCCAGGCGGCGGCGCTGCTGCAAATCCCGTTCTCCCTGCTGGTGAACCGCACGCATAAGCGCAAGAAATACCTGCTCACCTTCGGGATGTTTTCTCGGTTCCTGTGGCTGCTGTTCGGGTTCATCCCGCTGGTGGTGCCCCAGGAGCCCGCGAGCCTTGCTCTGTGGACGCTGATTTTCCTGCTGGGCATTTCGTCCTGCTGCTCTGCAGCGATCAATGTGTGCTGGTTTCCCTGGCTGAGCGACCTGGCCCCCATCAGCATTCGCGGCCGGTGGTTCTCTATCCGCGACTCGGTGGTGGCGGCTTGCAACCTGATCTTCGGCCTGATCGTGGCCCGGCTGCTGGACACGCTGCCCATCGAAAGCCGGTATATCATCATCTTCCTCATCGGCGGCACCGTGGGGATGCTGGACATGCTGTGCTTCGGATTCTGCGAGGAGGTGTATTCCGCGCCTCCGCAGCGGATGCACTTTGCGGGGATCGTGAAGGACATCCTGCAAAACAAGCCTTTCCTGCGCCTGGTGATCATGTGGACGGCCTGGTGCTTCTGCGCCAACCTCTGCGGCCCCTATCTGGCCCGGTATTCGGTCAACGAAATGGGCCTGACCTTCACCCAGATGATGGTGTTCAGCACGGCGGCCTCGTCCATCGCCACCATCCTGGTCATTTCCCGCTGGGGCAAGGCGCTGGACCATTTCGGCTGCCGCAGTGTGATGCTGGTGGCGGCTGTCGCAAATTCATTCATTGACCTGTTTTATCTTTTCTCCACGCCGGGCAACGTGGTGCCGGTGCTGCTGAGAAACTTTGTGGGGGCCATGTGCTGGAGCGGCACCAACCTGGCGGCGAACAGCATGCAGCTTTCCGCTTCGCCGGACGAAAGCCGCCCTTCCTACATCGCCGTGTTCGCCTGCGTGACCTCTCTGGCAGGCACCACCCTGGGCACCCTGACGGGCGGCCTGCTGCTGGAAGGCTGGCAAAGCGCGGGCTGGTTCACCGGCGGCTTCGACCGCTTCAAGGCGCTGATCCTGCTGGCGGTGTGCTGCCGGCTGGCGGTGGCGGTGTTCCTGGCGCCGCCGCTGCAAAACGACCGGGAGGGCACGCCGAAGCAATTGATTCAGTCCGTGCTGAACGGCCTGACGCATTTCAACCTGTTCCGGAAAGCGTGACAGAAAGGCCAGGGCTATCGCTTATTGCTTTTTATGAAGAAATGATTAGGAAGGCAAGAAGCAAAACCACATTGTGTACTGATTTCGTAAGCGTTTGCCCTGATAGAAAGGCATTTCATGCTTGCACTTTGTCTTGCTGTCATGCTATAATGATACGGCGTTAAAAACGCAGTAACTAAGGAGGATTTTTCCATGAAAAAGTATCTTGCGGAATGCATCGGCACCGCGACCCTGGTGATCCTGGGCTGCGGCACCGCCATGCTGGTGGGCTGCGACGCCGCGAACGGCGGCGGCTACATCCTGACGGCGCTGGCCTTCGGCCTCACCATCGTGGCCATGGCATACAGCATCGGCAACATTTCCGGCTGCCACATCAACCCCGCCGTTTCCCTGGGTGTGCTGCTGTCCGGCGGCATGAGCGCGGGCGAATTCATCGGCTACGTGGTCTCCCAGTGCATCGGCGCGCTGGCCGGGTCCGGCATCCTGGCGCTGATCTTCAAGCTGGGCGGCGTGACGGACATGACCGGCGGTTTCGGCTCCAACGGCTTGGGCGGCGTCGGCGGCAATGCGCTGGCTGGCCTGATCGTTGAAATCGTGCTCACCTTCATCTTCGTCATCGCCATTCTGGGCGTGACCAGCAAGAAAGCCAACCACGGCTCCTTCGGCGGTCTGGTGATCGGTCTGACCCTGGTGGTCGTGCACATCCTGGGCATCGGCCTGACCGGCACCTCCGTGAACCCCGCCCGTTCCTTCGGCCCCGCTGTGGTGGCTCTGCTGAACGGCAACAGCGAACCCCTGGGCGCGCTCTGGGTGTTCATCGTCGGCCCCCTTGTGGGCGCTGCCCTGGCCGCCTTCACCTACAAGGCCCTGGAAGCCAAATAATCAATCCTTTGCACAACAGCGCCGCGAGCCATCGCGGCGCTGTTGTGTTCACAGTTGCTATTCGTTTTCATCGTATTGACCGCGGTCCTTCCACATGATAAAATGGCGGAGGAAAGAAACGAACAGAAACGGTGAGGGAAGCGGAATGACGCACGACGAACAAAGGATTTGGCTGATTCAGCGTTTGCTGGATGAAAAACCGGAATACAGGGATTTCCGGATACCGACGGGGCAACAGCAGCAAAAGGATCTGCTGCGAGCGCTGATGAACGTTCGCTTGCCCGATCCGATCAGCGAAGAAATCCTCACGGTGCAGGATGAATACCTGGCTGAAGAAAACAGGCGGGCGGGCATTACCGACCT
Source organism: uncultured Eubacteriales bacterium (assembly GCA_900320085.1). Taxonomy (GTDB): domain Bacteria; phylum Bacillota; class Clostridia; order Christensenellales; family Aristaeellaceae; genus RUG563. The sequence continues at coordinate 892 of ONRC01000068.1, read as the reverse complement.
GGCTGACCTGAAACCCATCCCCTCCGACAGCCACATCTATCTCTGGCAGGGGGATATGACTACCTTGAAGGTGGACGCCATCACCAATCCCGCCAACAGCGGAATGCTGGGCTGCTTTCAGCCGCTGCATTCCTGCGCGGACAATATCATCGGCTCCAAAGCCGGTATCCGTCTGCGGCTGCGCTGCAATGAGATCATGTGCGCCCAGGGCCATGAGGAGCCCGCGGGACAAGCCAAAATCACACCGGGCTATAATCTGCCCTGCAAATACATTATCCACACGGTCGGGCCCATCGTGGACGGGGAATTAACGCGGGAGCATGAGCGTCTGCTGGCCTCCTGCTACCGTTCCTGCCTGACCTTGGCCGATCAGTATCAATTGGAAAGCATCGCTTTCTGCTGCATCTCCACCGGCGTATTCATGTTTCCCAATCAACGGGCGGCGGAAATCGCAACGGCAACGGTGCGGCAGTATTATCAGGAAACGGGCAGCGGCATCCGGACGGTGTTCAACGTGCTGAAAGACAAGGATTTGCAAATCTATCAACGATTGTTGTTTTGAATATGAACAAAGGCTCCCGAAGTTTCCCTCGGGAGCCTGGTTTTTGTGGATGAATTACTTGTTCATCGCCTGCTGCACGGCCACAGCCACGGCCACGGTCATACCGACCATGGGGTTGTTGCCAGCGCCCAGGAAGCCCATCATTTCCACGTGGGCAGGCACGGAGGAAGAACCGGCGAACTGCGCGTCGGAGTGCATACGGCCCATGGTGTCGGTCATGCCGTAGGAGGCGGGGCCGGCGGCCATGTTGTCGGGATGCAGGGTGCGGCCGGTGCCGCCGCCGGAAGCCACGGAGAAGTACTTCTTGCCGGCTTCCCAGCGTTCCTTCTT
>ONRC01000071.1 GCA_900320085.1 uncultured Eubacteriales bacterium | reverse complement strand
GCACGCCACCTTTATGCCCAAGCCGGTGTTCGGCATCAACGGCAGCGGCATGCACACCAACATGAGCCTGTTCAAGGACGGCAAGAACGTATTCGCCGATCCCAGCGACAAGCGGGGCCTTTCCAAGGAAGCCTACGCCTTCATCGCCGGAATCCTGACCCACGTGCGGGGCATGGCGGCGGTGACCAACCCGCTGGTGAACAGCTACAAGCGCCTGGTGCCGGGCTATGAAGCACCCTGCTACCTGGCCTGGAGCGCCAGCAACCGAAGCGCCCTGATCCGCATTCCCGCCAGCCGGGGCATGGGAACGAGGGTGGAGCTGCGTTGCCCCGACCCCAGCTGCAACCCCTACCTGAACATGGCGGTGTGCCTGGCCGCGGGCCTGGACGGCATTGAAAAGAGCATGACGCCTCCGGATGAAATCACTGAAAACATCTTTGCCATGGACACCGCGACCCGGGAGGCAAAGGGCATCAAGTCCCTGCCCGGCACGCTGCGGGAAGCCATCGACTGCCTGAAAGAGGACGATGTGATTTGCTCCTGCCTGGGTGAGCACGTGCTTTCCCAGTATGTGGAGGGCAAGGAAAAGGAATGGGACGCTTACCGCACCCATGTGAGCAAGTGGGAAATCGAACGGTATCTGGTTCTGTATTGACGTGCCTACGAATCCATGAAAGGAGGCGGTCAGGTGAAACGGATCATCATCGCCGCCAGCGCGGATACCAGCCGGGATCATCTGTCCCGCGTCCTGACTTCTGCCGGATATGAAATTTTTCGGGTCTGCGCCTCGGGCGGGGAGGTGCGAAGGGCGGCCGCGGATGCGGGGGACTGCCTGGTGATTCTTTATGGTCCGCTTCCCGACTGCCTGGTGGATGACCTGGCCTGGGATATTCAGTCCGAAGCGATCATCCTGCTGCTGGGCAGGCCGGCGCTTTTGAACCGATGCGAGCATCCTCAGCTGTTCAAGCTGGAAGCGCCGTGCCCCGGCAGCGCCTTGGCCGCCGCTGTGGACATGCTGACACAGATGTACAGAATGCAGCTTCCCAAGCGAAACGGCAAGGACAAAGAAACCGTAGAGCAGGCCAAACAGCTCCTCATGAAGCAGCACGGCATCACCGAGCCGGAAGCCCATCGGGCCCTGCAGCAGTACGCCATGAACCATGGCGTCAAAATGGCCGATTACGCGGCGCAAATCATCAAGTTATCGAAGAGGATAGAATGATGAAGGACCAGCAATACCCGTTATATCATGAGGAATTGGAGCACGAAAGCTGCGGCGTGGGGGCCATCGTGGATCTGAGCGGCAAAAGCACCCACCGCACCGTGGATCAGGCGCTGTCCATCGTGGAGCGCCTGGCCCATCGGGCGGGCAGCGACGCCCTGGGCACCACCGGAGACGGCGTGGGCATCATGACCAATCTGCCTCACGCCTTGTTTTCCGCCTGGGCCCAGGAGGAAGGAATCGCTTTAGGGCAGCCCGGGGATTACGGCGTGGGGATGTTCTTCCTGCCGGAGGATGAGGTGGGCGCGGAGAACATCCGTCGGATTTTTGAGCAGCTTGCTTTATCGGAAGGGCTGACCGTCCTTGGCTGGCGGAACGTACCCTGCCATCCGGCCCAATTGGGCGCAGGAGCCCGCCGCACCATGCCCCGTATCCGTCAATGCTTCCTCTCCCGTTCCGCTTCTATCGCCGCCGGCGCGGATTTTGACCGGCGGCTTTATGTATTGCGCCGGGTGTTTGAAAAGCAGGATACGGATACCTACATCTGCTCCCTGTCCAGCAGAACCATCGTGTATAAGGGCATGATGCTGGTCAGTCAATTGCGCTCCTTCTATGACGATCTGCAGGATGTGCGCTTTACCTCTCCAATGGCCCTGGTGCATTCCCGCTTTTCCACCAACACCTTCCCCTCCTGGAGCAAAGCCCATCCCCAGCGTATGCTTTTGCACAACGGCGAAATCAACACCATTCGCGGCAATCATGACCGCATGAAGGCAAGGGAAGAAACCATGCGGTCTGACCTTCTGGGCGACGAAATGCGCCGGGTGCTGCCCGTTGTTTTGGATGGCGGCAGCGACAGCCAGATGCTGGACAATACCCTGGAATTTCTGTACATGAACGGCTTTCCGCTTTCTCTGGCGGGCATGATCCTGCTGCCGGAACCCTGGCAGGGGCAAAAGCAGCCTTCTCCCTGGCGCGATCTGTACCGTTATTACGCCACCATGATGGAGCCCTGGGACGGCCCAGCAGCCATCCTCTATTCCGATGGGGATACGGTATGCGCCTCTTTGGATCGGAACGGCCTTCGTCCTTTGCGCTGCGCCTTGACCGACGACAGGCGGCTCATTCTCTCCTCAGAAGCGGGCGTGCTATTTGAAGAAAACGCCCATATCCTGCGCCGCTGGAAGTTGAAATCCGGTGACGTGCTGGAAGCAAACTTACACACCGGGGAACTGCTGGAAAGCGATGCACTGAAAAACCGCTATGCCCAGGCCCAGCCCTATACGGCATGGATGCGGCATTTGATTCATTTGCATGATCTGCCCACGGCGCAGCATACGGAAGAACGCATGGATGAAGCCCGGCGGATGAAGCTGTGCAAAGTCTTCCATTACACCCAGGAGGATATGCAAAGCATCCTCCTGCCCATGGCAAAGAATGGAACGGAGCCCATTGTGTCCATGGGGGCGGACGAGCCCATCGCTGCGCTGAGCAAAACCCATCCTTCCCTGTTCGATTATTTCAAGCAGCGTTTTGCCCAGGTGACCAACCCGCCCATTGACGCCCTGCGGGAGGAAATCAAAACCGACTGTTCCATCTATATCGGGGACGACGGCAATCTGCTGACCGGTGGGCCGGACAACTGCACCGTGCTGGAATTGCCCTCTCCAGTGCTGACGGAGGAAGAATTGGGCCGCATCCGGGTTTTGGCGCATCCCGCTTTTTCGGTGCGCACGATTTCGCTTCTATATCCCCAAGAAACGAGCCTGCGCGCCGCTTTAGACGCTTTCTTTGCCGCCTGCGATCGGGCGTGCGCCGAGGGAATCAATATCCTGATCCTGTCTGACAGGGGCGTGGATAAGGATCATCTTGCCATTCCCTCCCTGCTGGCGGTGTCCGCGCTGGAACAGCACTTGATCCACATCAAAAAGCGCACGGCGGTTTCCGTGATCCTGGAAAGCGGCGAGCCCCGGGATGTGCACCAGCTGGCCCTGCTGATTGCCTACGGAGCCCGGGCGGTGAACCCCTATCTGGCCCATGACTGCGTCAAGTCTCTTTGTGAAAAGGGCTTCATACAAAAAATGTCGGAGGAAGCCGTCCGGGATTATGACCGGGCGCTGACCGCCGGAGTGCTGAAAATCGCCTCCAAGATGGGCGTTTCCACCCTGCAAGCCTATCAGAGCGCCCAGCTGTTTGAGGCCGTGGGCCTGGATGGACAATTCGTGGAAGCCTGCTTCACCAACACGCCCTATGCGTTGGGTGGCGCGGACTTGCATACGGTGGAAGCGGACAGCCGCTTTCATCATGCCGCCGCCTTTGCCGGGCTGGAAAACGGACTGCCCAGCATCGGCGCGCATAAGCTGCGCACAGGCGAAGGCGCGGAAGAACACTTGTATTCCCCGGAGACTATTCATCTGTTGCAGCAGGCGGTGTGGACGAATGATGAAACACTGTTCGAGCAATACGCCAAGCTCGTGGAAAACGAAGGACCCCGCACCATCCGCTCCATGCTGACCTTTGATTTTGACGCCTGCCGGGAAATCCCCCTGGAGAAAGTGGAAAGCGCTGCTGAAATCGTTCGGCGCTTCCGCACCGGGGCTATGAGCTACGGCTCCATTTCCCAAGAAGCCCACGAATGCATGGCCCAAGCCATGAACCAATTGGGCGGTAAAAGCAACAGCGGCGAGGGCGGCGAATTGCCCGAGCGCTACGGAACGAATCTCAATTCCGCCATCAAGCAGGTGGCCTCCGGCCGCTTCGGCGTCACCCGGGAATACCTGCTTTCCGCCCAGGAGATCCAGATCAAAATGGCCCAAGGGGCGAAACCCGGCGAGGGCGGCCACCTGCCGGGGGCTAAAGTGACGGAGAGCGTGGCAAAAACCCGTTGCTCCACCCCGGGCATTTCCCTGATTTCCCCGCCGCCGCACCACGATATTTATTCCATCGAGGATCTGGCCGAGCTGATCTACGATCTGCAATGCGCCAATGAGCAGGCCAAGATCACCGTGAAATTGGTTTCCTCCGCGGGTGTTGGTACCATTGCCAGCGGGGTTGCCAAGGCCGGGGCGGGCGGCATCCTGATTTCCGGCGGCGAAGGCGGCACGGGAGCCGCGCCCATGAGCAGCGTGCACCACGCCGGCTTGCCCTGGGAAATCGGCCTGGCCGAAGCGCATCAGGTGCTGTGCCGAAACCGCCTTCGCCAGAAGGTAACGCTGGAAACGGACGGCAAGCTGATGACCGGCCACGACGTGATGGTGGCCTTGCTGCTGGGCGCGGAGGAATTTGGCTTTGCCACCGCGCCGCTCGTCACCATGGGCTGCCGGATGATGCGGGTGTGCCATCTGGGCACCTGCCCCTTTGGCATCGCCACGCAAAACCCCGAGCTGCGTAAGCGGTTCATCGGAAAGCCGGAGTATGTGGAACGTTTCATGCTGTTCATCGCGGAGCAGATGCGCCGCATCATGGCGAAGCTGGGGGCCCGCACAGTAAACGAATTGGTGGGCCGCAGCGACCTGCTGAAAATGAAGCCGGACGCGAAGCTGGATTTGAGCGACCTGATCGGCTTTGCCCGGAACACGCATTACCAGCCCGACGCAAAGCACGATTTCCATTTGAGCGAACGCACCGATGCCCGACTTTTCCAGGATCATGTGCACCTCATGACCACCGACCGGGCCTTCGGCACCTTGCTTCGGGGCGATCGGCACATCCAAGCCCAGGGCTGCGGCGGGCAATCCTTCGGGGCGTTTTTGCCAGAGGGCCAGCAGATCACCCTGTACGGCGTAGCCAACGATTATCTGGGCAAGGGCTTATCCGGCGGCACAATTGCCGTCTGTCCCCCTGTGGACAGTGTGTGGAAGCCGGAAGATACCCTGATCGGCAACGTGGCGCTGTACGGGGCCACCTCAGGCTGCGCCTTCATTGCCGGGATGGCGGGCGAGCGCTTCGCCGTGCGCAATTCCGGGGCCTGGGCCGTGGTGGAGGGCGTTGGCGATCACGGCTGTGAATACATGACCGGGGGCCGGGTGGCGGTGTTGGGAACCGTGGGCGATAACTTTGCCGCCGGTATGTCGGGCGGCATTGCTTGGGTGCTGGATGAAAAGGATACATTAAAGGATCATATGAACCCGGGCCACGTGAAAATCTACGCCGTCGCGTCCAATCAGGCGGGCGAATTGCAGCGCCTGCTGCAGCTGCACGAACGGGCCACGGGTTCAAAAAAAGCCAAGGAGATCCTTGCCCATTTCGATGCGTATCTGCCCAAATTCAAAGCGGTGATCTCCGACGAATACTTATCCTTCCTGAAAGGGGCGTGACGGTATGGGCAAGGCTACAGGATTCATGGAATATTCCCGGACGGAAAACCCTTACCGGGACGCGCAGGAAAGGCTTAAAGATTTTGACGATCTGCATTTGTCCCAACCCGCAGACGCACGGCGCTGCCAGGCGGGGCGCTGCATGGACTGCGGCGTGCCCTTCTGCCAGTCGGATTTCGGGTGCCCCTTGCACAACCTGATCCCCGAATGGAATGATTTGCTGTATCAGGGCCAGGAAAAGGAAGCCTTGGAGCGGCTGCTGCTGACCGCCCCTTTCCCGGAATTCACGGGGCGGGTGTGCCCGGCGCTGTGCGAAAAAGCCTGCAACCTGGCAGACGACGGCGTGACCAACCGGGACAACGAGCTGTATCTCATTGAAACGGGCTTTGCCAAGGGCTGGATACAGCCCCGGATTCCCGCTGTGCGTACCGGGAAAAAGGTCGCCGTGGTGGGCAGCGGCCCCGCAGGCTTGGCAGCGGCGGATAGGTTGAATCAGCTGGGCCATACCGTCACGGTGATGGAGCGGGCAGACCGTCCCGGCGGACTGCTCATGTACGGCATTCCCAACATGAAGCTGCCCAAGAAAATCATTGCACGGCGTATTCGCCTGATGGAGGCGGAAGGCATTTCCTTCCTGCTGAATACTGCCGCCACACCGGATGTACTGGATGTCTACGACGCGGTGCTCTTGTGCTGCGGTTCCAGGAAACCCCGTTCCCTGCAAGTGGAGCACATGGATGCCGACGGCATATATTTTGCCGTGGATTATCTCACCGCTGCTACCCAGAGCGTATTGTCAGGAACTGCGCCTGGGATCACTGCCCAGGGGAAGCATGTCGTTGTGGTAGGCGGCGGAGATACGGGCAACGATTGTGTAGGCACCGCCCTGCGCCAAGGCTGCCAAAGCATTGTACAGTTGGAAATGATGCCCAAAGCCCCGGAAAACAGACCGGCCGGAAACCCGTGGCCAACGTGGCCCCGCACTCTGCGCACCGATTACGGCCAGCTGGAAGCCATCTCCTTGCAGGGCAGCGATCCCCGCGTTTATGAAACCACCGTCAAAAGCATTCGGATGAATGCTGAAAACAGGATCACCGCCCTGGAAACGGTGCGGTTGCAAAAGCAGCCCGATGGCAAGCTGACGCCCGTTCCGGGCACGGAACAAACGCTGCCCTGCGATCTATTGCTGATTGCGGCGGGCTTCATCGGCTGTGAAGAAGAAACGCTGTCCCGTTTTTCCCTTTCTGCGGATGCGCGGGGACGGCTGCTGCCCCAGGACGGCTCCCATCATCTGGAGGGCAAGCTGTTTTCTGCCGGCGATATGCGAAATGGCCAGTCTCTGGTGGTGCGGGCATTAGCGGACGGACGGGCCGCGGCCAAAGAGATTCATGCGTTCCTCCCATAAGAAAAACGGTTTTTGAACAGCGGATGAATTGACTTTTTGCGGCCTGGGCAGCATAATTTTTCATTATTTCGCGGCAAAACCGCAGTGAGGAGGCAAGGGGGCCATGTGCGGAATCGTAGGCTATACGGGAGGAAATCAGGCTGCGCCAATTTTGCTGGACGGGCTCAAGCGGCTGGAATACAGAGGATATGACTCGGCGGGTCTGGCTGTTCGGGACGGCGATGCGCTGGCGGAAGTGGTAAAGGCCACGGGCAAATTGTATCACCTGGCGGACAAGACGGATCAGGGGCGTTCTCTGCCCGGAAATTGCGGCATCGGCCATACCCGCTGGGCCACCCACGGCGACCCCAGCCTGATCAACGCCCATCCCCACGTCAGCGGGAATTGCTCCGGCTCCGGCAGCGGAAAAGTGGAGAGCGACGTGGTGGGCGTCCACAACGGCATCATCGAAAACTACGGAGAACTCAAGGAAAAGCTGCTGCGCCACGGCTACCAGTTTTACAGCGATACCGACACGGAAGTGGTTGTGAAGCTGGTGGATTATTACTATAAGAAATACAAGATCGGCCCGGTGGACGCCATCACCCGTACCATGGTGCGGGTGCGGGGCAGTTATGCCCTGGCGCTGATGTTCAAGGATCATCCGGGGGAAATCTTCGCCGCCCGGAAGGATTCGCCCCTCATCATCGGCACGGCGGAAAACGCCGCCTTCCTGGCGTCGGACGTGCCCGCCATCCTGAAATACACCCGCAGCGTGTATTATATCGGCAATTTGCAGGTGGCCCGGCTATCTCCCGGCAGTGTGAAATTCTATGACCTGAACGGCGATGAAATCACTCTGCCCCTGACGGAAATCACCTGGGACGCGGAAGCGGCGGAGAAGGGCGGCTACGAGCATTTCATGCTCAAGGAAATCCACGAGCAGCCTGCTGCCGTGCGGGATACCCTGGGCAGCCTGATCAAGGACGGCAAAATCGACCTGACCGCCGCCGGGATCACGGACGATATGCTCTCGTCCCTCTCCCGGATCATCATCACGGCCTGCGGCTCCGCCTGGCACGTGGGCATGGCGGCGCAGTATGTGATCGAGGACATGGCAGGGATTCCCGTGCGGGTGGAGCTGGCCTCGGAATTCCGCTACCGCAGCCTGCCCATGAATCAGAATACCCTGGTGATCGTGATTTCCCAGTCCGGCGAAACCGCCGACAGCCTGGCGGCGCTGCGCCTGGCCAAGGAAAAGGGCGCGGCAACCCTGGCGGTGGTCAACGTGGTAGGCTCCACCATCGCCCGGGAGGCGGATCATGTGCTTTACACCCTGGCCGGCCCCGAAATTGCCGTGGCCACCACCAAGGCATACAGCGCCCAACTCATCGCCCTGGACGCTTTGGCCGTGCAGATGGCGCTGGTAAAGGGATGTGTGAGCGCCGAGCAGTATAGCCATTTGATCGAAGAGCTGTTGGGCATTCCGGACAAGATCACCCGGGTTTTGGAAGACAAGGAGCGGCTCCAGTGGTTTTCCTCCAAGATCGCCAACGCCCACGATATTTTCTTTATCGGCCGCGGCCTGGACTACGCCATCAGCCTGGAAGGCAGCCTGAAAATGAAGGAAATCAGCTACATTCATTCCGAGGCCTACGCCGCTGGGGAACTGAAGCATGGCACCATCAGCCTGATCGAGAAAAACACGCTGGTGATCGGCGTGCTGACCCAAAGCCAGATGATCGAAAAAACCATTTCCAACATGGCGGAATGCAAATCCCGGGGCGCTTACCTGATGGGCGTTACTACCAACGGGAATTTCTCCGTGGAGGATTCGGTGAATTTCACGGTATACATTCCCAGGACCGACGAGCATTTCGTTTCCTCCCTGGCGGTGGTGCCCCTGCAGCTGCTGGGCTATTACACCAGCGTGAACCGGGGCCTGGACGTGGATAAGCCCAGGAACCTTGCCAAGAGCGTGACCGTGGAATAAGCAAACGAGGTACGAGGGCATGACGAAATACATTTTTGTGACCGGCGGCGTGGTATCCGGATTGGGAAAAGGCATCACAGCGGCGTCCCTGGGGCGGCTGCTGAAAGCCAGGGGATTAAAGGTTGCAGCGCAGAAGCTGGACCCCTACATCAACGTGGACCCCGGCACCATGAGTCCCTACCAGCACGGGGAGGTGTATGTCACCGAGGACGGGGCGGAAACCGACCTGGATCTGGGCCATTACGAGCGCTTCATCGACGAAGACCTGAATAAGTATTCTAATCTGACCACCGGCAAAGTATACTCCAATGTGATCCACAAGGAACGCCAGGGCGGGTATCTGGGCAGCACAGTGCAGACCATCCCCCACATCACCGACGAAATCAAGCGCTTCATTTACCGGGTGGGCGAAAAGACCGACGCGGACGTGGTCATCACCGAAATCGGCGGCACCATTGGCGATATCGAATCTCAGCCCTTCATCGAGGCCATCCGCGAAGTGGGTCTGGAGGTGGGCCGGGAAAACGCCCTGTACGTTCACGTCACCCTGGTGCCGTATCTGAAAGCCAGCGGGGAGCACAAATCCAAGCCCACCCAGCATTCCGTGAAGGAACTGCAGGGCATGGGCATCAGCCCCAATATCATTGTGCTAAGGGTGGACGAAAAGATCACCGACGACAGCATTTTCACTAAGATCGCCCACTTCTGCAACGTGAAGCCCGACTGCGTCATCGAAAACCTGACCCTGCCCATCCTCTACGAAGCGCCGCTGATGCTGGAGCAAAAGAACCTTTCCTCCATCGTCTGCCGGGAGCTGGGCATTCAAGCGCCC
>ONRC01000072.1 GCA_900320085.1 uncultured Eubacteriales bacterium | reverse complement strand
TTTCTTCTTGTTCGCCATGATTCAGGCCTCCTATGATTTTTATCTTATCACAGAAGGCCGTGCTTTTCATCTATTTACAGACTTTTTTTCACAGGCTCTTTTTCCCTCGATTTACTAGTACAGCGTTCGTAAATTGGCTAGTCCTATAGTCGTCTAAAAAGGTTAACTTTGTCAGTTTTTCTGAATCCAGTTGTTTCAAAACGCTATATAAGGTTCTCCAATGTTTCTACAAATTTATCCTTCTTTTCTATGTCCATAAACGCAATCCGGACACTCTTCTCCATCGTCATCAGCTTAACCTCCGTCAAATGATCCGGATCGAAACTGTTGATATTTGAGTTCATGCGAATAAGATCGCCCACATGGAAATCCTCCAGCAGTTCACCGCCTTCATTGGCATCATGAATTATGATCCTACCACTTGAATTAACAACTACATTTCCTCCGCACAAACAACCCACCTCTGGATTCTCCGGTGTTGCGTCAAAATTGGTTACGTCAATGATGCCATATTCCTGAAAGATAATAGAAGCTTCATGATTCATTATTCTTGTAACTCCTTCTTCAATACTCATGTTTGCCGTTCGTTGTCTTTTTTTCTGCCCTTTACTCAATATCGATTCAAAAATGTTTTTTACGCATTATATGCCATGGTTGTTTTATACTAATCCTGGAAACAATAGATAGGAGTTTAAACGCAAATCCACACTCCATTCCGAATAAAGTTGTTGATTTAAAGTGCCCTTTCACAAAACATAACCACACAAACTGAAAACAGGGCAGAGGGCAAGCCCTCTGCCCCTTTGTACGGGGTTATCATTGATTGTTCAGCGCTTTGAGCATCTGCTCGATGGCGGGAGCGGAGTCCGCGCCGCCGAAGCTGAGCACGCCGCGCAGCGGCATGTAATTCAGCATCGCCGCGCCCATATCGTCGGAAACGGCTTCCTTGGCGGCTTCGGTAACATTCTCATCGTTCTCTGGCGCGAACGCTTCCCGGAGCTTTTTCAGCAGCGGCTCCAGCACGGCCTGAGCCTTGGGGTCGGCCAGCAGATCCATGAAGATGCTGTCCAGGTCATAGTGATGGGGCAGCTCCACGGTGGATTCCACCTTCACGGTTTCGCACAGCGGCAGGTCGCGGGAGGACGCGCCGACCTCGATGGTGAAGTCGCCGGTTTCCACATGCCAGTCGTGGATGGCTTCGTTCCAGTAAGCGAAGGAACGCTTGTCCAGGGTAAAGGTCACGTCCTTGCTTTCGCCGGGATTCAGCGCCACCTTTTCAAAGCCCTTCAACTCGCGCACGGGGCGGATGGGGGTGCTTTCCTTGTCGCCCACATACAGCTGGGCCACGGCCTTGCCGAAGCGCTTGCCGGTGTTGGTGACGGTGACGGTCGCGGTGAGGGTGTCGGTGTCCTTGATTTCCTTGGCGCTCAGGCGCAGATTGGAATATTCAAAGGTGGTATAGCTCAGGCCATGGCCGAAGGGGAACAGCACGTTCATGTCCTTCTTGTCATAGTAGCGATAGCCCACGAACACGCCCTCCCGGTACTCGGTGCGGTTGCCTTCGCCGCCGTAGTACAGGTAGGATGGGTTGTCCTGCAGCTTGCAGGGGAAGGTTTCCGCCAGATGGCCAGAGGGGTTCACGTCGCCATACAGCACCTTCACCGTGGCGTCGCCTACTGCCTGGCCGCCCAAATACCCTTCCAGCACGGCCTTGACCTGGCCGATCCAGGGCATTTCCACGGGAGAGCCGTTGTACAGCACCACCACGGTGTTGGGGTTGGCCGCGGCCACGGCTTCGATCAGCTTGTTCTGGCAGGCGGGCATGGCCATATTGGTGCGGTCGTAGCCTTCGGATTCATAGCTGTCCGGCAGGCCCGCGAACACCACGGCTACCTTGGCCGCCTTCGCCGCTTTCACGGCTTCCGCGATCATTTCGTCGGTGGCTTCGTCCTTGGCCACGCTGTAGCCCTGAACATAGGTCACGTTCAGGCCCTTCGCCGCTTCCACGGCGCTGGTGGTCTTGAAGCTGTTGATATGGCTGCTGCCGCCGCCCTGGTAGCGGGGCTTTGCCGCAAATTCGCCGATGAAGGTGATGGCGTCTTCCTTGTTCAGGGGCAGGATATCGCCCTCGTTTTTGAGCAGCACCATGCACTCGGAGGCGATGCGGCCGGAGAATTCATGCTGGGCGTCCTTGTCCCAGGGCGTTTCGGGCTTCATGTTTTCCTGGAAGCGGAAGATGATGTTCAGGATGCGTTCGCAGCACAGGTCCACATACTTTTCGTCCAGCTCGCCCTTCTTCACGGCTTCCACGATCTTGCGGTCGTTGACGCCGCCGGAGGCGGGCATTTCCAGATCGAGGCCCGCGGCCACGCCCTTGACGCGGTTGCTGACCGCGCCCCAGTCGCTCATCACATAGCCCTCGAAGCCCCATTCCTTGCGCAGCACGTCGGTGAGCAGCCAGGGGTTTTCGGAGGCGTACACGCCGTTGATGCGGTTGTAGGAGCACATGACCGTCCAGGGCTGGCTTTCCTTGACGGAGATTTCAAAGGCGGGGAAATAGATTTCCCGCAATGTGCGCTCGTCCGCGTCGGAGGAGGAGCTCATGCGGCGGTGCTCCTGGTTGTTGGCGGCGAAGTGCTTGATGCTGGTGCCCACGTTGCGGCTCTGAACGCCGTTGATATAGGCGGCGGACATTTTGCCGGCCAGGTAGGGGTCTTCGGAGAAATATTCAAAGTTGCGGCCGCACAGGGGGGAGCGCTTGATGTTCACGGCGGGGCCCAGCACCACGCTCAGCTTTTCATGCTGGCAGCTGTCGCCGATGGCTTCGCCCATCTTGCCGATCAGTTCCTTGTCGAAGGAAGCGGCGGTGGCGCAGGCGGCGGGGAAGCATACGGCCTTGATGCTGTCGTTGATGCCCAGGTGGTCGGCCTGTTCATCCTGCTTGCGCAGGCCGTGGGGGCCGTCGGACACCATCGTCGCGGGGATGCCCAGCCGTTCCACGGGCTTGGTGTGCCAGAAATCCAGACCGGAGCACAGCCCCGCTTTTTCTTCCAGCGTCATCTGGGCGACCAGCGCTTTGATATCTTTCAATGCAATCAACCTTTCATTTTTATATTGCCATTATGGCTTTCTCGGAAGGGGTTCTGGGGGAAGCCGCTCTTTGGCCTCCAAAGAGCGGTTTCCCCCAGATAACTTTTCGGTTTCCTATCCCACCGTGCTCAGATCCCAGGGCTCGTGAATCTTGGGCACGTCGCTGATGAGGCGTTTCGTATAGGGGGCCTTGGGGTTGAGGATGACGTCCTCCGCCTTGCCCGCTTCCACGAACTTGCCGTGCTCCATAATGTAGATGGAGTCGGAGATATAGTAGGCCAGGCCGATATCGTGGGTGATGAAGATAACGGTCATGCCCGTTTCGTTGCGCAGGTTCAGCAGCATATCCAGGATGGTGGCGCGGGAGCAAGCGTCGATCATGGAGGTCGGCTCGTCGGCCAGGAGGATGTCGGGCTTGAGCAGGAAGATGCGGGCGATCATCAGGCGCTGCATCTGGCCGCCGGAGAGCTCGAAGGGATACTTGTTGGTGAGCTCCTCGAACTTGAGGTTCACGAACGAGCAGGCCTCCTTCATCATGGCGAACTTTTCTTCCTTGCTCTTGTTCTTGCCGCCGCGCATGTTGATGCAGTCCAGCAGCACGGAGTCGATCTTGTGGAAAATGTTGTAGCTGGAGAAGGGGTCCTGGAAAATGGCCTGAATGCCCTGCCAGTATTCCTTTTTCTTCTGGCCCGTGGAAATGTCGCGGGGCTTGTCCTTGAAGAAGATCTGGCCCTCGGTGGGCTCCAGCAGGCCCAGCAGCATTTTGCTCAGCGTGGTTTTGCCGGAGCCGGATTCGCCCACGATGGAGATCAGCTCGCCGCGGTGGAAATCAAAGTCCACGTGATCGACGGCCACGGTGGTGGTTTTGCCGGTGTGGAACACCCGGGTCACGCCCCGGCCGCTCAGGCACATAGGTTCTTTGGAAAAGTCCTTGTTCCGGTCCGCGCCGAAGGTGACGCTTTCGCGCTTGTCCTGCAGCTCGGTCTTGATGGCTTCGTCAGTCTTCACCTTCGTACACCTCCCTCAGATGTTCTACGGAGTGGCCGCAGCGGTAGAACCGTCCGCCGCCGATATCCAGCAGCGGCATCTGGTTGAACTTGCAGGCTTCGGTGGCGTAGCGGCAGCGCTCCGCGAAGCGGCAGCCCTGAGGCGGATGCTTCAGGTTGGGCGGCGTGCCGGGGATAGCGGTCAGCTTCACGTCGCGGGTACCTTCCTCGGGCACGAGGATGGAGCGCATCAGGCCGCGGGAATAGGGATGGATGGGATCGAACACCATTTCCTTGGCGGTGCCGCGCTCCACGATCTGACCGGCGTACATGACCATGATGTCATCGGTCACGTTATAGAGCAGGGGCAGCTCGTGGGTGATGAAGATCATGCTCTTGACTAGGCCCTTGGCCATCATGTCCTTCATCATCTTGATGACCATTTTCTGGCTGGTCACGTCCAGAGCGGAAGAAGGCTCGTCGGCGATCAGCACCTTGGGGTTCAGGATGGTGCTGACGGCGATGACCACGCGCTGGCGCATACCGCCGGACAGCTCCACGCTGTGCTTATCCAGCGCGTCCACGGGCAGGCCCAGCAGGGCGAAGCGCTGCTCCGCCATTTCGCGGATCTGCTTTTTGTCCATGGGCAATTCATGGGCGTGGATCACGTCCTCGATGAACTTGCCCACCTTCCGGGTGGGGTTCAGGGCGTTCATGGCCGCCTGGGGAATATAGGCCACATCGGACCCCAGCACGGTTTTGCGGATGGTGTCCGGGTCCATGCCGGTGATGTTTTTGCCGTCCACGATGATGTCGCCGCTGGTGTAGTGGAGCGGCGGGAAGTAATAGCCCATCAGGCTCAGGGCCAGGGTGGATTTGCCGCAGCCGGATTCGCCCGCGATGCCCAGGCTTTTGCCCTCCTCAATGGTCAGGGAGACGTGATCAACGGAATAAACGTCTTCGCCGGTACGGGTAATGTACTTGGTCGTCAATTGCCTGACGTCCAGCATCAGTTTTGCCATTTTCTCACACCTCCTTAATCACGCAGCGTCGGGTTGAACACCTGGTCCAGGCCGGTATTCATCAGGTTCAGAGAGAAGGAAATCAGCGCGATCACCAGGATGACCGGGAAGTAAGCCCACCAGGCGTTGGAGGAGGTGTACGCGCCAAACAGCTTGGCCCAGTTCATCATCAGGCCCAGGGTGGGCAGCTCGTTGGGGTTCGGACCCAGGCTCAGCATGGACAGCTGCGCTTCTGCCAGGATGCCGCTGGACACCTGGAGGATGAAGGCCATGACCACATAGCTCATGATGTAGGGCAGAATGTCGGTGACCACGATGCGCACCAGGCTGTGGCCGGAGAGCTTGCTGAGGTTCACGTGGTCGCGGTTGCGCAGCGAAATGACCTGGGAACGCACGGAACGAGCCGTCCAGACCCAGCTGGTAATGCCGATAATGACGGCGCAGGTGGTGATGCTGCGGGACTCTGCGCCCAGGGCGGAATAGATCAGGATCAGCAGCACGAAGCCGGGGATGACGGTAAAGATGTTGGCGATGAACATCAGCACGTCGTCCACCACGCCGCCCACGTAACCGGCCAGCAGGCCCACGGCCAAGCCGATGAAGGTGGCGATGGAGCCGGCCAGCAGGCCCACCAGCAGGGAAATGCCGGTGGCCTTGACCAGCTCGGTCAGGGTGTCACGGCCAAAGTTGTCGGTGCCCAAAGGCAGGGTCACTGCGTTGGCCACTTCGTCCACCTTCACATAGTTGCTGGTGGAAATGGTTTCTGTGGTCGCGCTCTCGCCTTCGCCCTTCGTTACCGTCATGGTGGCAGATACATCGGAGGACAGGCGGTTGTTCAGCCTTCTGAGCTCATTGCGCTTGGCCTGGGTGGCAAAGCCTTCGTACTTGTTTTTCTTGGCGTCGGCTTCGTCGTAGTTGGCTTTCCACACTTCGATCAGTTCATGGAAACGCTCGTTGGAGGTGTCCAGGCCGCTGATATCCGTCCCTTTGGCTTTCAGATAGTCCAGCATGGTCTGGCGGTCCTTGACGGGCACGGAAGATTCCAGGCGGTTGTCGTTCGCTTCCGGCAGCTCCACGCGGTAGGTGCCCGTGTTGTTCGTGTCATAAACGGACACGTAAGTGCCGGGGGCCAGGAAGCCCTTGCCCAGGCCCTGCAGCGGATCCCGGTGCACGAAGTAAGGATAGATCAGCACCGTCAGCAGGATGCACATGAAGATGATAAAGCCCACCAGGAAACGAGGAGAATGGAAAACGTTTTTCAATGTATTTTTCATATCTCTCTCACCTCCTTAATCAAACTGCGCGGCTTTGACGCGCGGGTCAATAAACGCATAGATGATATCCAGCAGGAAGCTGGCAATCAGCACCATGATGGTGATGATCAGCGTACAGGCGGAAATAACGGGATAGTCCGAGGAGTTGATCGCCGCGTACATGGACATGCCCAGGCCGGGATAGCTGAAGATGGTCTCGGCCACCAGCGCGCCGCCCACCATGGAGCCGATGCTCATGGCCAGGCCGGTGACCTGGGGCAGCATGGCATTGCGGAACACATAGCGCACGATCTTTTTATCCTTAATGCCCAGGAAGCGGGCATATTTTACGTAGTCCGCGTTCAATTCATAGATGGACATGGAGCGCATACCCACTGCCTGGCCGCCGATGGAAATCAGCACGATGGACCAGAAGGGCAGCTGATAGTGCGCGATGACGGAAGAAATGAATTTCCAGTTGAACCCGGGAATCATGCCGGGGTCAAACGCGCCGTTGACCGGCGCCCAGCCGAGCGTGACCGCGAAGATCACCAGCAGGATAACGGAAGCGCCGAAGGCGGGAATCGCGCTGAAGAACAGCGTGAGCGGCATCAGCGCTTTGTCGTAGAAGCTGCGCTTGTAGGCTGCCAGCGCGCCCAGCAGGTTGCCCAGCAGCCAGCCCACCAGAATGGCGGGCAATTGCAGCGCCACCGTCCACCAGATGCTGGAGCCGATGATATCGGACACCAGACGCGGATACTGGCTGTAGCTGACGCCGAAGGTGCCGTTGAAGGCATTTTTCACAAAGTCCCAGAACTGGCCGAAAATGTTCTTGTCCAGGCCGAACTGATGCTTATAATACGTGATCTGTTCCTGAACCTGTTCCGGGGTCGCGCCGGGACTGATGTTTTTACCCACGATGGAGTTGACCGGGTCGCCCGGCATCAGCCGCGGCAGGATAAAATTCAGCACCACGGCTGCGATAAAGGTGATGATAAACCAGAAAATCTTCTTTTTGAAGTATTTCCGCATCCCTTTAGTCATCGATCTTTTCCCTCCCCCGATTGAAAAGGCGGCCATGACCCTCTTGGGTAGGATCATGGCCGCCAGTCAAGCTTGGATTATTTTACGAGTTCCAGATTGTACAGGGCAGCAATGCCGTAACCGTCGGTGCAGTCCATGGGCGGGATGTTGTTGCCGTCGTCCTTTTCAGGATAGCCGGTCCAAACAGTCTCGTTCACAGCGTGGAAGCACTCGGGGCGATACATCAGGGAGAAGGAAGGCACTTCGTCCAGATAGATCTTGGTGGCTTCGGTGTACAGGGCTTTCAGTTCAGCTTCGTCGGTGGTCAGCGGGATCTGCTTGATGATCTCGTCGATGCGATCATTCTTGTAGTGGCCGAAGTTGCCGCTCCAGTTGTTGTCAACGCCAACGAATTCGCTGCTCATGAGGGCACGCACGCGGCTCCAAGGAGCGGCGGGTTCAGCGCCGGCGGGGCTCCACATGAAGATTTCATATTCAGTCTGAGCGCCCTTGGTGAACACGGTCTGATACTGATCCCAGGTGGGGAAGGTGGCGATGATTTCAACGCCGATGGCCTTGCCAGCTTCGGCAACCATGTTCATGGCAGCCTGCCAGTCGGTCCAGCCGTCGGGGCAGCAGGCCTTCAGGCTGATCTTCTTGCCTTCGTATTCACGCCAGCCGTCGCCGTCGCTGTCCACGATGCCAGCGGCATCCAGCAGGGCCTTGGCGCCTTCGTAGTCCTTGCCGACCCACTGCAGATCCTTCACAGCCTCGTGGTCGTACATGGCCTGCTCACCGTCGGTGGGGTTCATCACGGAACGCGGCACGTCCGCGAAGGAGGGGCTCTGGTTGGTCATGGCGTTTTCGATGATGTTGTCATAGTCCACGGCCATGGCGATGGCTTTGCGCAGTTCCTTCACCTGCATCACGGGGATGTCCATGTTGTACCAGGCGGTGGGCATGGTGGCGCAGATGCCATACGGGGGTTCGTCAGAGTAGGTGGCAATGGGCAGGCCCTGTTCTTCCCAGAGCTTCTGCACATTGGCGATGAACTGCTGGTTCACGTCGATCTGGCCGGCCTGGAAGGCAACCAGGGTGGCGTCGTTGTCCTTGTAGATGGTGTGGGCCAGATACTTGGGAGCGGGCAGCTTGCCCCACATGGAGGCATCCTGGCCCCAGTAGTTGTCGTTGCGCACGAAGGCAACCAGCTGGTCATTGGCGAAGTAGGGGCCATAGGGGCCGGAGTACACGACGTCAGGAGTGGGATCGGTGCGGATCGCGGTCTGATCGTCGTTGTGCTTGGCGCACAGCGCTTCCGCCCAGTTCTTCTGCACGATGTAAACGCCGCTCAGGAAGTTCAGCACCTGCAGGGGGTTGGCGGGCTTGCCTTCTTCGTTCAGCTTGGCCTTGATCACGACAGCGCCGTCCACGTTCTCGATGCCCTCGATGTAGGGAGCATAGCCGGTGTAGGTGCCGTTCTGGATCTTGGTGCTCACGTCCCAGGTGGCGACCACGTCGTCAGCGGTGACGGGAGTGCCATCGGACCACTTGGCGGCTTCCTTGATCTTGAGGGTCAGGACCGTCAGGTCGTCGTTCCAGGTATAGTCGCCGTCAGCCAGGAGGGGATAGAGCTTGCCGTCCAGGCCGTTGTACATGTACAGGGTTTCAAACATCACGGTACGGGAACCGCGGGGAGCAGCGGACAGAATCAGGCCGTTGTTCATGTTGTCGCCCAGGGGGTTGTAGCCAACGATGGGATCCCACTGCTGGCCGCCGAAGTACAGGGTCTCTTCACGGGGCAGATCCTTCACTTCTTCGGCAAACGCGCCGAAGGTGCCCAGCAGCATAACAGCCGCGATGAGCATTGCCAGGATTTTCTTGGACATGTTCAGGTTCCTCCTTAAAATATTTGTTATGGCCTCGCAAGCCAAAACGTACAAATAAAATATATCCTCTTCCAGAACCCTGAGGTATCCGGAAAAAAACGTAACAATATGATCAACCATTCAACGTCATTATAGTATTGTTTACTGATTCTGTCAATGGATTTTTGTAAAACTTTTTCTTTACTCTATGCAGGAGAGCTATTTTCTGTATCCATTCAGGTTCCGCTGTCCGGAAGCGGCGGAATTTCCGATTTGATAAACCATCACAAAACACTTGCAACGAATTCCACTTTCAGCTACAATGGAAAAGCAAGAAACAAGTTATGTCCCTATCAGTCATGTTGTGAAGGGTGAAAAGCAAAGACGAAGCAGGGGGCTTATTCAGCCCCCTGCACCCCTGAACCAGGAGATTTCATCTCCTGGACCTCCATAGCGGAAACAGCAT
>ONRC01000073.1 GCA_900320085.1 uncultured Eubacteriales bacterium | reverse complement strand
GATTTCATCTCCTGGACCTCAATAGCGGAAGCAGCTTGATTGGAAAAGAAAGCTTGGTTCCCGCTGATTCGGGGAGGAACGCAGAAGTCTGGCTTGGTGACGTGGTGCTTCTGGCCCAAGAAGGCCAGGGAATCATCCGTAGGGGAAAATGTATTTTCCTCCTCGGATGATTCCCTGGCCTTCTTGGGCCAGAAGCCCTCAAACTTTTCGTCACCCCAGCGCGGCAGGCGGAACTTGTTGGTCTATCCCAACTACGTTATTTCGCCAGTTGCGGGTCCAGGGTCCTCAGGACCCTGGCGCAGGTCTGGGGGCGCGCAGCCCCCAGCGTTCCCTTTTGTTAGGTTTGAAAATCGTCCTTAAGAACATGATTGTTAACAGCATAGAAAAAGCGCTGTCATCACGACAGCGCTCATTTTGTTCATTCCTTATGCTTTCTTGCTCTTCTTCTTGCCGTACATATCCCAAAGCAGCAGGCCCAGGGCCACCACGCTCAGGCCCAGCAGGGACCACTGGGCGATGTTCAGCGCCATCTGCCACCAGGGGGTGATGGTGACCACCTTGGTGTATTCGCTGATGCCGTCCATGCCGCGGGAGTGCAGCACGGTGTACATCACGCGCTTGGTGGATTCCCGCATGGCCTGGGCCACGGCGGCGTTGGGGTTGGAGCCCTTGGGGCCGTAGGGGGTCAGGCTGGCCAGCTCCAGCTCGCCGTCGGGAATGTCGTTGCCCGCCACGATCTCATGCACAGGCACCATGTAGGAAGCGTCGTACATGTCGCTGACCGCGAAGCCCTTCATGCCCGCTTCGCCGCGGAGCCAGTCGATCAGCAGGGCGGAGTAAGCGCCGCACCAGTTCACGCCCAGGCGGTTGTAGCCGGTCATGACGCAGGCCGCGTCAGCGTTGATGATGGGCAGCTCGAAGGCCCGCAGGTAGATTTCGCGCAGGGCCTGCTCCGTCACCCAGGTGCCGATGCCGGCGCGGTTGTTTTCCTGGTCGTTCATGACGAAGTGCTTGTTGTACACATACACGCCCTTGCTCTGGATGCCCTTGGTTTCGGCGGTGTCGATCAGGCCGGTGAGCATGCCGTCCTCGGAATAGTATTCAAACACGCGGCCCGCGTAGGGAGAGCGGTGGATGTTCAGGCCCGTGCCATACAGACCGGCATAGCCCGCCCACATAGCGTCCTCACCGATCAGCTCGCCCACTTCCTCGGCCAGCTTGTCGTTGAAGGTGGCGGCAATGATGCCGTTGCAGGGATAGCAGGTGCCCTTCAGCTCCTTGCCGGGGTCGTCGTTCACGGTGGCGTAGCCGTTGGCGCCGATGGAATACTTCTGGGTCACGCCGGAGGGACCGTTATGGTCGATGGTGGCGGGCTTGCCCACGCTGGTGACGCCCGCGGTTTCGCGCAGACCGGTCAGGGTGACGGAAGCCATTTCTTCATAGGTCAGCTGATCCATGAACTCGTCCCACTTGGGATCGTCGTAGGCGTAATCCATCATGTTGACCAGCTGCAGGTTGGCGTTCTTGCCCATGGTGGGGAAGGAAACGCCGGAAGCGTCGGGCAGGTCCGCGTCGTCCAGCACAACACCCTTGGCCATTTCGTCAGTCATGGTCAGCTTCACCGCGCCGGGGGTGACGGTGCCTTCCCAGTTAGCGCGGGAATAGTACACGATTTCGTTGCTGCCCTTGCCGGAATAGCGGTTCATATCCGCGTCTGCGAACAGGGCCTTCACGTCCGCGCCGGTGCCGTAGGCTTTGGCGTAGGTGTCCTTGTCAAAGGCCTGGTTGAAGGTATAGGTCAGGGACGCGTCGCCCGTGCCGGTCAGACCCTCTGTGAAGCCCTTGGCGGCCAGGATGTTGTTGGCGGCCTGGTGGGCGTTTTCGGCGGCGGTTAAGTAATACGCGCCTTCATCCAGGATGAACACGCCGGTGCCGTAAGCATCGTAGGAGGTCAGGTAGTATTCGGGCACGGTCACGGTAACGGTTTCGCTTTCGCCGGGGTTCAGCAGCTTGGTCTTGACATAGCCCACCAGCTCCACGGCGGCCTTTTCGATCTGGTTCTGCTTATCGTATTCGGTGTAGGGCTTCTGGGCATAGACCTGCACGGTCTTTTTGCCCGCCACGCTGCCGGTGTTGGTGACGTTCACGGTCAGGGTGTAGGTGGTCTGCTGGCCTTCCCCGCTCTTTTCCACCTTCATATCGGAGAAGGAGAAGGAGGAATAGCTCAGGCCGTAGCCGAAGGGGAAGGAGACCACACTGCCATAGTTGAAGTTTCCGGCGTTGGGGGTGCCCATCACCACGTCTTCATAGCGGGTTTCGGCGTACTTGTAGCCCACGTAGATGCCTTCCTGATACACCACGTACTTGCCGTAGGCGGACAGGGCCTTGAAGTTGTACTTGTCGGCGTCGGCGTAGGTGTAGGAGCCGAAGTTGTTCATCACGGGGTCCAGCTGGTTGTCCATCCACCAGGTATCGGGCAGGGAGCCGGAGGGGTTGACGCTGCCTGAAAGCACGTCGCCCACGGCGTACAGGCCGGTCTGGCCCACGGAGCCCACCCACAGGGCGGCGTCCACGCCATAGTCCTCTTCAAACAGGAAGGAGGTGCCGATGGGGTTGGCGCTGTTGATGATGACGGTGATGGAGTGGATGGCCCCGTCGTCCTTCATTTCCTTCAGGCCCTCCAGGATCGAGCGCTCGTCCTCGTTGAGAGTCAGGTAATCCTTGACGCCGTTGTCCAGCTCCAGGGCGTCTTCCTTTTCGGCGGTCACGTCGTCGCCCTCGCCGCCCACGCGGCCCACCACGTAGATCACGTCCTCGCCCTGGCCCAGGGTGTCGTCGTGGTTCTTGCTGACTTTCTTCCAGCGCACTTCGCCGATTTCATAGGTGTTGCGCTTGGCTTCGTTTTCCACATAGTAATCCAGCAGGGGCTTATCCACCACGGTGTAGCCCGCGCCGGTCAGCACGTCGTAATAGTTGGGCGCGCCGTCCGCGTCCACAGCGCCGGAACCGGTGCCGCCGTAAACAGGGTCCATCACCGTGACGCCGACCAGGCTCACCTTGCTGCCCGCGGCCAGGGGCAGGGTGTTGTTATCGTTTTTCAAAAGCACGATGCCTTCGCCCTCGACCTCGCGCACCTTGGCTTCGCCCGCGGCTTTCAGCTCGGCGATCGTGGAAAACTTGCTGTCAAAATACCGGGCGTAGCCCTCTTCCTGCCCGGCGGGCAGGGTGGACACGGTCTTGCTGGTTTTGGTGCCCAGGAACTGGTTGATCTGGCCCGCGTTCTCCCCGGCAATGATGTTGCCCGTGAGCACCACGGCGAACAGCGCGCTGGTCACGTTCAGGAACAGCTTTTTCAATGTTCTCTTAGTGGAAGGTTTCATGGAGGAAATCTCCTTTCTTACTCACGAAATGCGGAGCCGGGGCCATGCGGAGCCGCTCGGCCGCGCCTTCGGACGGGGCGGGCGGCTGATGCTTCCAGGCCGCGGGCCCTGTCTGAAAAGGCTGTTATCTGAACATATTTTATAGGAAAAGCGCGGGAAAGTAAAGAAAACCGCCCTGTCGCGCATACCGTTCCGCCGTCCGTAAGTAATCCATTCAGCCGTTTGCGCTCCGTCATCGGGCGTTTCGCTTTTTCCTTGTCGTGAACGGGCGGCATTTTGCCGTGAACGACCGGATTGCGGGTTCGGGGTTCGCATGCGCGCGGGAATAAGGATTGCGGTCATGTGGTTTTTGTGTCATAATAGAACCAACATGGGAGGGCACCCAGGTTCTTTCCGGCGCGGCATGCGGGCCATAACCGGATGGATGCTTCAGCACCAACGGCGCTTCGCGCAGTGATCAGAGTACAGAGTTCAGAGTACAGATGATCAAGTGCGCGCGCTTTGAAATTCAAAAATAGCAAGGTATATAAATCTGTACTCTACACTCTGTACTCTTTCAATCTCCTCAATGCAACCCAAAATCACAACTCGGAAAGGAGCCTTTTCCATGAGCAACGCATCCTCGAAGAAAAGCTTCGGATTCTATATCGTGCTGCTGGCCGCCGTGCTGGGCCTGGCGGCGGGCGTTTATTTCCTGGTCATCCACGGCACCTTCGGCCTGGACAGCACCCACAACGGCGACTGCTACGATCCCATCATTACCGGCCTGCTCATCGGCGGCGCGGCGGTGGCGGTGATCCTGACCCTCGTGAAAAAATTCGGCCTGGCCTCCGCCGTCACGGCGATCGCCCCCGGCGTGGCCCTGTGCCTGTTTGTGCATAAATGCTACTGGTACGTGGTGGACGTGTTTGTCGGCATCGACGAAAAGCACGGCTTCGACCCCCGGTTCATGATCTTCACTGGTCTGATCGCCGCGGCCTTCGTGATCGGCGAAGTGGCGATCTATGTCAGGAAAACCAAGGCATAACATAAAATCAACCGGAAAGGACGATGATCCAACATGGCAAACGCAATCGTCGGCCAGAGCGGCGGCCCCACCTCCGTCATCAACGCCAGCCTGGCGGGCGTGTTCCAGGCCTGCCAGCACCGCGGCGCGGAGCACGTCTACGGCATGCTGCACGGTATCCAGGGCCTGCTGAGCGAAAAGGTCTGCGACCTGACGCAGCGCCTCAGCTCCAACATCGACATCGAGCTGCTCAAGCGTACGCCCTCCTCCTTCCTGGGTTCCTGCCGCTACAAGCTGCCCGCGCCCGAGGAGGACGAAGCGGTGTTTGAAAAGCTGTTCGCCATTTTAAAGAAGCTGGATATCCAGTGGTTCTTCTACATTGGCGGCAACGACAGCATGGACACCATCAACAAGCTGGCCCGGTACGGCAAAACCGTGGGCAGCGGCATCCGGTTCATGGGCGTGCCCAAGACCATCGACAACGACCTGATGCTCACCGACCACACCCCCGGCTACGGCTCCGCCGCCAAGTACATCGGCGTGGTGATGAAGGAAATCATCCGGGACGCCACGGTGTACGGCACCAAGTACGTGACCATCGTGGAGGTCATGGGCCGCAACGCGGGCTGGCTCACCGCCGCCGCCGCGCTGGCCCGGGGCGACGACTGCGAGGGCGTGGATCTGATCTGCCTGCCCGAGCTGCCCTTCCACACAGACCGCTTCCTGGAAAAGGTGGAGCGGATGCAAAAGGAACGGGAATCCGTGGTCATCGCGGTGTCCGAGGGCGTAAAGCTGCCGGACGGCCGTTTCGTCTGTGAGCTTTCCGACGACGCCCGCAGCGTGGACGCCTTTGGCCATATCAACCTGACCGGCACCGCCCGGTATCTGAGTAACCTGGTAGCCCGCAACCTGCCCACCAAAACCCGCGCGGTGGAGCTGAGCATCCTCCAGCGCTGCGGCGCGCATCTGGCCTCCCGCACGGACATTACCGAAGCCTTCCAGGTGGGCGGCGCAGCGGCGAAGGCGGCCTTCGAGGGCATCACCGCCAAGATGGTGGCCTTAAAGCGCCTGTCCAACGATCCCTACCAGTGCACCACCGAGCTGGTGGACATTGACCAGGTGGCCAACTTTGAAAAGAAAGTGCCGGTGGAATGGATCAACGAGGCCCGCACCGACATGCTGCCCGACTTTCTGAACTACGCCCGGCCCCTCATCCAGGCCGAGCTGACGCCCATTTACATCAACGGCCTCACCCAGCATATCGTGGAAGAATAACAGGGGGAAAGCACCATGAGAAGGAGTGAAACCCTGAACCGGGGCTGGCTTTTCATCGGCCCCGACAAAAAAGAAATCACCGTGGACGTGCCCCACACCTGGAACGCTATCGACGGCCAGGACGGCGGCAACGACTACTGGCGCGGCAGCTGCGTCTATACCAAAACCTTTGACGCGCCCGCCTATGACCCGGAAACGGAATGCGTGTACCTGGAATTCCGCGGCGTGAACGCCACGGCCGACGTGACGCTGAACGGCGAAAAGTGCATCCACCACGACGGCGGCTATTCCACCTTCCGCAAGGACGTGACCGCCCTGCTGAAAGGCAAGGACAACACCCTGGTGGTCATCGCGGATAACAGCGTGAACGACCGGGTCTATCCCCAGAAGGCGGACTTCACCTTCTACGGCGGCGTTTACCGGGACGTGTGCCTGATCGTGGTGAACAAAAAGCACTTCGACATGGATCACTTCTCCGGCCCCGGCATCCAGATCACCGCCAAGCCCTGCGAGGGCTACAAGCGGGGCGACATCGTAATCAATACGTGGACGAACTGCAAAGAAGGTATGGTTTCCGTCCGCATCCTGGACGCGGACGGAAAGCAAGTCGCGGCAGGGCAGGGAACCGAGCTGCATCTGGACATTCCCGACGTGCACCTGTGGAACGGCCTGGAAAGCCCGTATCTGTACACCGCCGTCGCCACCCTGACCGTGGACGGCAAGGCCGTGGACGAAATCAGCAGCCGCTTCGGCGTGCGGGATTTCCACTATCATCCCAAGACCGGGTTCTACCTGAACGGCAAAAGCTATCCCCTGCGCGGCGTTTCCCGCCATCAGGACCGCAAGGGCGTGGGCAACGCGCTGACGAAGGACATGCACAAAGAGGACATGGACCTGATCTGCGAGGTGGGGGCCAACACCATCCGCCTGGCCCACTACCAGCACGACCAGTATTTCTACGATCTGTGCGACGAGCGCGGCATGGTGGTATGGGCGGAAATCCCCTACATCTCCGAGCACATGCCCAATGGCCGGGAAAACACCATCAGCCAGATGAAGGAACTGATCATCCAGAATTACAACCATCCCTCCATCGTGTGCTGGGGCGTTTCCAATGAAATCACCATTTCCACCAAGGACAAGAAGGACATGCTGGATAACCACCACGTCCTCAACGACCTGGTGCACGACATGGACAAGACCCGCTTCACCACCCTGGCCTGCTACGCCATGTGCGGCCCCTTCAACAAGGTGGCCCATATCACCGACGTGGTGTCCTGGAACCTGTACCTGGGCTGGTACGTGCCGGGCCTGTGGCTCAACGACGTATGGATGCGCTTCTTCCATATGGTGTATCCCGACCGCTGCCTGGGCTATTCCGAGTACGGCTGCGAGGGCATGCCCAACCTGCATTCCAGCCATCCCCGCCGGGGCGACCACACCGAGGAATACCAGGCCATTTATCACGAATATCTGCTCAAGTGCTTTGAACGCAATCCCTACATGTGGGCCACCCACGTGTGGAACATGTTCGACTTTGCCGCCGACGCCCGCAACCAGGGTGGCGAACCCGGCATGAACCACAAGGGCCTGATGACCTTCGACCGCAAAACCAAGAAGGACAGCTTCTACCTGTACAAGGCCTATTGGAGCCAGGAGCCCTTCGTGCATATCTGCTCCAAGCGTTTCCAGGACCGCACCGAAAAGGAAATCACCGTGAAGGTATACTCCAACCAGAACGAAGTGACCCTGTTCGTGAACGGCCAGCAGAAGGAAACCAAGTACGGCAGCCGCGTGTTCACCTTCACCGTGCCCATGGGCGACGTGACCAAGGTGCGCGTAGCCAGCGGCGAATGCGGCGACGAAGCGGTGTTCAAGCACGTGAATCAGCCTAACCCCGCCTACAGCCTGAAGGACACCGGGGATAAGGGCGCGAACTGGACCAAGTAATTATGAAGAGGTAGGAGGTATGAGGTAGGAAGTAGGAGGTTTATATAGTCAAATGCGTTTATACAATCCGTTCGCAAACTTGAAAAAACCTCCTACCTCCTACTTCCTACCTCCTCCCTGAAACGATAAAGGAGGCCATCTCCATGGCAAAAGAAACCGCCGCCCCGGCCGGGGTGAACCGCGCGAAAATGTATCAGCTGGCGCTGTTCCCGATGAACAACGGCGCTACCAACGTTTACTTTGTACTGATCCTTTCCTACGTGGCCCAGTTTGGTTCCAGCGTGCTGCAATTGGGCATGTTCGCATCCCTGATGGTCACGTTCATGCGCGTGTTTGACGCCATCACCGACCCCATCATCGGCGCGCTCATGGACCGCACCAGCACCAAGATCGGCAAGTTCCGTCCCTTCATGATCATCGGCAGCGTCATCATGGCGGTCAGCGTCATCGCCCTGTACTGCCTGACGCCCCTGATCCCCGAAACCATGATGTGGCTGCGCTATGTGGCGTTCGTGGTCATTTACGCGGTGTGGGTCATCGGCTACACCTTCCAGACCTCCGTCACCCGCGCGGGCCAGACGGTGCTGACCAACGACCCCAACCAGCGCCCCATGTTCACCATCTTCAATACCATCGGCTCCATGCTGGGCATGGGCGTGATGCAGTTCCTGATCCCCATGATCAAGAACAACTACAACATCCTGGACGAAGCGGGCAAGGTGATCACCTCCGGCTACGCCCGGCCTGAGCTGTACCGCATCATCACCCCCATCGGCATCGCGGTGTCCGTGCTGCTCACTATCCTGGCCATCATCGGCATCGCCGAAAAAGACCGACCCGAGTTCTACGGCCTGGGCGGCGGCGCGCAGGAAAAGGTCAAGGTGTCCGAGTATGTGGAAATCATCAAGCACAACAAGCCCATGCAGCGCCTGATGGTGGCCGGCGCGGGCTGCAAGCTGGCCCTCGCCATCGCTACCAACACCACCGTGCTGCTGGCCCTCTATGGCATCATGATGGGCAACTACGACAGCCTGTACCTGCCCATGATGATCCTGGGCTACGTGTTCGCCGTTCCCTTCTTCCTGCTCTCTGTGCGCACCAGTCAGAAAAAAGGCCAGAAGGCGTCCCTCACCCGCTATGTGGCCGTGGCCCTGTGCTGCTATGTGGGCGTGCTGATACTGTTGATAATTTCACAGTATGGTGATCCTGCCACATCTACTATGCTGTCTTTCCCCTTCAACGGCGGCGGGGCCATCAACCTGTACACCATCCTGTTCATCCTGTTCTTCGGCATCGGCTACGGCGCGTACTACGCCACCGCCGATATGCCCATCCCCATGGTGGCCGACTGCTCGGACTATGAAACCTACCGCTCCGGCAAGTACATTCCCGGCATCATGGGCACCCTGTTCTCCCTGGTGGATAAGCTGGTCAGTTCCCTGGCCCAGACCCTGGTGGCGTTCATCTTCCTGATTATCGCTGGCATGTCTGAACTGCCTGATGATGGTACGCCTTATTCCGCCGGCATCAAGGTGGCTGTGATCGTGATGTTCTGCGTCATCCCCATGCTGGCCTGGGCCGCGACCCTGTGGGCCATGCACGGCTACAGCCTCACCGGCGCGAAGATGAAGGAGATCCAGGCCGTCAACGCTGCCCGCAAGGAAGGCATCGCCCAGGGCATGACCGTGGATGAGGCCATGGAAAAGTGGCCAAGCAAAGAGTAAACTCAGGTAGGAGGTAGAAGGTAGGAAGTAGGAGGTTCATATACTCCGAAACAGAAACGCAATCCAGACTGAACGGATAAAGCGAAATCATTCTAAAATCTCCTACCTCCTACTTCCTACCTCCTACCTTACCAATCGTATCATTTGAAAGGAGCGATTTCCCATGACTCTCCCCCTGAACGTGGATTTTACCGGTAAAGTGGTCGTTGTGACCGGCGCGGGCGGCGTGCTGTGCGGCGATATGGCCCGGGCCTATGCCCAGGCTGGCGCGAAGG
>ONRC01000077.1 GCA_900320085.1 uncultured Eubacteriales bacterium | reverse complement strand
TCAAACGATGGCATATATTCATGTTTCTACGATGGCTACTTTTTCCAGGGAAAAGTGGAATTTACTTCTTCAAACTGGAATTTCGGATTGCAATTGACATTAAATTTTTGCACATGCTACCCTGCATGCTGTTTCAACGCGATCAGATGAGCCCAGTTCTGAAACACACCTAACCAATGGGTGAGGATGAATGTACAGGATGAAAGCCCAGAGAAATCAAAAGTTTAAGTTATCGATAACGCAAACTTGACAAATTTTAAAGTTTAGGTTATCATGTAGCATGTCAGGAGGGCAATTGCCATGCTAAAAACATTGGAGGCCTTAAAGCCGCGAGATATCTATCTGAACCGATTGATCGCGTTTCAGGACACAGAGCCTGTGAAGGTGATCACGGGAATTCGTCGTTGCGGAAAATCCAGCCTTTTGAAACTGATGCAAAGACATCTGCTGGAAACAGGTATAGTGCCCCAGCAAATCGTATCCATGAACTTTGAATCCATGGAATACCGAGATATGGATGTACAGGCCTTTTATAATCATGTCAAAGAAACAGTCCAGCCCAACAAAAGGATGTATCTATTCTTTGATGAGCTGCAGCGGTTGGATCGCTGGGAGGATGCGATTAACTCATTCCGTGTGGATTTCGACTGTGATATTTATATCACGGGTTCCAACGCCTATCTGCTTTCATCCGAGTACTCAACCTATCTTTCCGGACGATATGTGGAAGTAAAGATGCTGCCGCTTTCCTTTAAGGAGTTCCTGTCCTTTCACGGCTATGAGATTCGTAACCGAAAGGTTCCTGGCGGAGAGATGAAGAAGCGCGCCTACGATGCTGAAGGTGAACCGGCCGAATGGGAGGAGCTTTTTGAAGCCTTCATGCACTACGGCGGCATGCCGGGAATCGCAGACGTTGGTCTCATACAGGACAGGGCGTTTACCTTGCTGGACGGCATATATTCTACAGTCGTTGTGCGCGACATTCTGGAGCGCGAACGAAGAAGAGGCCAGCGCCAGCTCACAGATCCTGTCCTTCTACGGAAGATCATCTTGTTTCTTGCGGACAACATCGGCAATAATACCTCTTTAACGTCTATCAGCAATATACTCGTCTCTGAAAAAATGCTGGAGGATCGCGCAAAGCAGGGCAAGCCAGCAACGCAGACGATTGCCGCTTATGTGAACGCACTCAAAGAAGCCTATCTGTTCTATGAGATAAAGCGGTTCGACATCAAGGGGAAAGAGGAGCTGAAAACGCTTGGCAAATACTATATCGTTGATATCGGCCTGAGAAACGATCTGCTTGGCTATCGGGATGTGGACGCCGGGCATATGATCGAGAACGTAGTTTATTTTGAGCTTCTGCGCCGAGGCTACGATGTTGCTGTCGGAAAAATAGGAACCAGGGAAATAGACTTTATCGCTACAAATGATCATGAGAAAATCTATTTTCAGGTTACAGACGATATGACATCGGAATCAACAAGGGAGCGGGAGCTTGCCCCGCTGAAGATGGTACGTGACAATTACAGGAAGGTCATTCTTGCAATGAACACAAACTCAACAGCCTCTGTGGAAGGAATTGAAATCATCAAACTGATTGACTTCCTAACAGAATAGAATCTAAGTGGTAACCATGATTCATCACCGCCACTGTTTACAAACTTGCAGCTTGGAGAATAAAATGAACATTTTACACCTGAAATATGTGATCAGCATCGCAGAAAATGGCTCTATCAATAAAGCGGCGGAGGAACTGCACGTAGCGCAGCCCAATTTGAGCCGGGTGGTCAAGGAGATGGAGGCCGATCTGGGCATCCAGTTCTTTCGCCGTTCCTCCAAGGGCATGATGCTGACGCCGGACGGCGAACTGTTCGTCAATCAGGCCCGGAAAATCCAGGAGCAGATCGACGAAATGGAAAGCCTGTATAAAGAGAAAAAGGCGGGCAAGCAGCGCTTTTCCATTTCCGTGCCCCGGGCCAGCTATATTTCGGACGCCTTCGCCGCCTTCTCCAAAATGCTGGGGAAGGAAAAGATGGAAATCTTTTATCAGGAAACCAACGCGCTGCAGGCGGTGAAGAACATCCTGGAGGTTGGCTACAACCTGGGCATCATCCGTTATGCGGCGGGCTATGATAAATACTTCAAGCAGATGATGGCGGAAAAAGGGCTGAAGGGCGAGCTCGTGGCAGAATTCAAATATGTGCTGGTGATGCGGGAGGACTGCGCTTTGGCAGCGATGGAAACCATCCGTTTCTCAGATCTGCAGCAATACATTCAGATTGCCCACGCCGATCCGTACGTGCCTTCCCTGCCGCTTTCCGCCGTGCGGAACGAGGAACTGCCGCAAACACCGCGGCGCATCTTCGTGTTTGAGCGGGGCAGCCAATTAGATCTGCTGACGGAGAACCCGGAAACCTTTATGTGGGTGTCGCCGCTGCCGGAACGCCTTTTGCGGCAGCTGCATCTGGTGCAGCGGGAATGCGCGGAGAACCAGCGGGTGTATCGGGATGTGCTGATCCATCGGCAGGATTATCAGCTGACCGAGCTGGATAAGCGCTTTATCACGGAGCTGACCCAGTCCAAACGCACCTGCATCACAAGAAAAAAATAAAAAATAATATGCTCATGAAGGCTTTGCTGTCAAATCTGGCGGCAAAGCCTCTTTTTATGCCATGAATCGAATGCTTGTTATTGATTGTGATATACCGATTATACGGTTTTGGTAATTCGCAAGGGCCGGACAATTCGATATAATGCGTATCGAAAGGAGGATGATCCTTTGCAGAGTACGCTTTCCAAGGCGACCATGGGCCGATTGCCCATGTATTTGCAGTTTATCCGCAGAATGGACGCGGAGAAGGTTTCGGCCACGCAGATCGCCAAGGGACTGGGGCTGGGCGAGGTGCAGGTGCGCAAGGATCTGGCCAGCGTCTGTATGGCAGGGCTGCCCAAGGTGGGCTACCCGGTATCGATCCTGCGCCGGGATATGGAAAAGGCGCTGGGGGTGGATGTGCCGGTGCCCGCGGTGATCGTGGGCGCGGGCAAGCTGGGAACGGCCCTGATGGACTATGACGGGTTTTCGGATTACGGCGTGGAAATCGCCGCCGCCTTTGACCGCAGTGCGTCAGCTCCTTCGCTTCATGGCCATGTGCCTGTTTATCCCATGGATCAGCTTGCCGCATTTTGCGCCTTGCATCAGATACAGACGGGCATCCTGACGGTCCCGGCTTCAGCGGCGCAGACGGCGGCTGACGCCATGACGGCGGCGGGCCTGACGGCGATCCTCAATTTTGCGTCCTATCCCATCAAAGTACCGTCCGGCGTGACGGTGCATCCGGTCAATATCGCTTTATCCCTGGCTTATCTTCATCTGGCGGCCAGCGAGACAGGAAAACAGGAAGAGGAGGAACAGTATGGAACAAAAAGCATTTGACATGGTGGACAGCGTGGAAGCGCTGGAAGCGGCCATCGCGCGGGTGCGCGCAGCCCAGCGGGTCTTCGCTGCCTATACCCAGGAGCAGGTGGACAAAATCTTCCTGGCGGCGGCCACGGCGGCCAATCAGGCCCGCATTCCCCTGGCCAAGCTGGCTGTGGAGGAAACCGGCATGGGCGTGGTGGAAGATAAGGTGATCAAGAACCACTACGCCAGCGAATACATTTACAACGCCTATCGGGATACCAAGACCTGCGGCGTCATCGAGGAAGACAAGGCTTACGGCATGAAGAAGATTGCCGAGCCCATCGGCGTGGTGGCGGCGGTGATCCCCACCACCAACCCCACCTCCACTGCCATCTTTAAGGCGCTGATCTGCCTGAAAACCCGCAACGGCATCATTTTCAGCCCCCATCCCCGGGCAAAGAAGGCCACCATCGCCGCGGCAAAGGTGGTATTGGATGCCGCTGTCAAGGCCGGCGCGCCGGAGGGCATCATCAGCTGGATCGACGTGCCTTCCCTGGACATGACCAACACCCTGATGCGGGAAGCGGATATTATCCTGGCCACCGGCGGCCCCGGCATGGTGAAGGCCGCCTATTCCAGCGGCAAGCCCGCTTTGGGCGTGGGCGCGGGCAACGTGCCCGCCGTCATCGACGACAGCGCCAACCTGGTGCTGGCGATCAATTCCATCATCCATTCCAAAACCTTTGACAACGGCATGATCTGCGCCTCCGAGCAGAGCGTGATCGTGCTGGACAGCATCTATGATGAAGTCAAGGCCGAGTTCGCGGACCGCGGCTGCTGGTTCCTGAAAGGCGCAGAGCTGGACAAGGTGCGCCACACCATCCTGATCAACGGCGCGCTGAACGCCAAAATCGTGGGTCAGAGCGCCTGCAAAATCGCGGCGCTGGCCGGCGTTACCGTGCCGGAGGGCACCAAGGTGCTGATCGGCGAAGTGGAATCCGTGGCGCTCTCCGAAGAATTCGCTCATGAAAAGCTGAGCCCCGTGCTGGCCATGTACCGCGCCAAAGATCTGGAGGACGCCTTCAATAAGGCCGACCGGCTGATCGCCGACGGCGGCTACGGCCACACTGCATCCCTGTATGCCGACACCCAGAAGAAGCCCGAGGTGCTGGATGCCTTCGCGGCCCGGATGAAGACCTGCCGCATCGTGGTGAACACCCCCTCCTCCCAGGGCGGCATCGGCGATCTGTACAATTTCAAAATGGCCCCCTCCCTCACCCTGGGCTGCGGCAGCTGGGGCGGCAACTCCGTATCCGAAAATGTGGGCGTCAAGCACCTGCTGAACATCAAAACCGTGGCCGAAAGGAGAGAGAACATGCTGTGGTTCCGCGCGCCGGAAAAGGTGTATATCAAGAAGGGCTGCCTGCCGGTGGCGCTGGATGAGCTGAAGCACGTGATGGGCAAGAAGAAAGCCTTCATCGTGACCGACAATTTCCTTTATCACAACGGCAACACCAAGCCCATCACCGAAAAACTGGACGCGCTGGGCATCCAGCACGCCACCTTCTTTGACGTGGCCCCCGATCCCACCCTGGCTTGCGCCAAGGCCGGTGCGGAGCAGATGCGCCTGTTCCAGCCCGACGTGATCATCGCCCTGGGCGGCGGCAGCGCCATGGACGCCGGCAAGATCATGTGGGTGCTCTATGAGCATCCCGAGGTGGATTTCCAGGATATGGCCATGCGGTTCATGGACATCCGCAAACGTGTTTACACCTTCCCCAAGATGGGCGAAAAGGCTTACTTCATCGCCATCCCCACCTCTGCCGGCACCGGCAGCGAGGTGACGCCCTTCGCCGTGATCACCGATGAACAGAGCGGCGTCAAATACCCGCTGGCCGATTACGCGCTGCTGCCCAACATGGCGATTATCGATACCGATTTCCATATGACCGCCCCCAAGGGCCTCACCGCCGCCAGCGGCATCGACGCTGTGACCCACGCCCTGGAAGCCTACGCCTCCATGATGGCGACGGATTACACCGACGGCCTGGCCATCAAGGCGCTGCAAACCATCTTTGAATACCTGCCCCGGGCCTATGACAACGGCCTGACCGACATCGAGGCCCGTGAAAAGATGGCCAACGCCGCCACTATGGCCGGCATGGCCTTCGCCAACGCCTTCCTGGGCGTGTGCCACTCCATGGCCCACAAGCTGGGCGCGTTCCATCACATCGCTCACGGCGTGGCCAACGCGCTGATGATCGAAGAGGTGCTGCGCTTCAACGCCGCCGAGGCGCCCGCCAAGATGGGCACCTTTCCCCAGTACGACCATCCCCACACTCTGCGCCGCTATGCCGAAGTAGCCGAAGCGCTGGGCGTCCGGGGCGATACTGACCGGGACAAGCTGGAAGGGCTGATCAAGCTGATCAATGATTTGAAAACCTATGTGGGCATCAAGCCCACCATCCGGGATTACGTGCCCGATGAGCAGGACTTCCTGAACCGGCTGGACGATATGGTGGAGCAGGCCTTTGACGACCAGTGCACCGGTGCCAACCCGCGTTATCCGCTGATGAGCGAAATCAAGCAAATGTACCTGAACGCCTATTACGGCGAAAAGCACTTTACCGAAACGCTCAAGCCCACGGCGGACGACCTGGGAGCAGTGCAGGACGACGCCGTGAAGAAGGCCTACCAACGCCAAAACCATTTACCGGGATGGCGACCAGTGCGTCAAAGTGTTCAACGAGAACTATTCCAAGGCCGATATCCTCAATGAAGCGCTGAACCAGGCACGCATCGAGGAAACCGGGCTGCATATTCCCAAGATCCTGGGCGTGACCATGATCGAGGGCAAATGGGCCATTCTCTCCGAATTCATCCAGGGGAAAACCCTGTCCCAGATAATGAAGGAGGATCCTGACAACAAGTCAAAATATTTGAATCAGTTTGTGGATATCCAGATGGAGGTGCAGAGCAAAACCTGTCCCATGCTGAACCGGCTCAAGGACAAGATGAGCCGCAAGATCGAAAAGGCCGATCTGGACGCCACGGCATGCCCACCCACAACAAGGTGTGCCACGGCGATTTCTGGCCCTCCAACGTGATTATCAGCCAGGACGGCACGCCCTACGTGATCGACTGGAGCCATGTGACCCAGGGCAACGCCTCCGCCGACGCGGCGCGTACCTATCTTTTGTTCTGGCTGAACGACGATATCGAAGGGGCCAAGGAATACCTGAACCTGTTCTGCGAAAAGAGCGGCACAGACATGCAGTATGTGCAGAAATGGATGCCCATCGTGGCAGCCAGCCAATCGGTGAAGGGCAATGAAAAGGAACGGGAATTCCTGCTCTCTTGGGCCAGCGTGGTGGAATATCATTAAGTCTGTTTTCTTCCGCATGCTTGGCTTTGAATGGGAAGGGGAGCAAGAGAGAAGCGGCTCCCCTTCTCTTTGAAAATCAATAAAAAGGAGATTTGACAATGAAAGTTACAGTTTGTATCGGTTCTTCCTGCCATATCAAGGGTTCCCGGCCCGTGGTGGAGCAATTGCAGGACCTGATCGCCAAAGAAAACCTGAGCGACAAGATCGAACTGGGCGGCACCTTCTGCATGGGCAAATGCCAGCAGGGCGTGTGCGTCACGGTGGACGGGGAATTCTTCTCCGTATCTCCGGAAACCGTTCCTTCCTTCTTTGAAAAAGAAATAAAAGCAAAGGTGTAAGCCATGCCGAACTGTTTGACGCTGAAAAAATCCAACTGCAAAAA
Source organism: uncultured Eubacteriales bacterium (assembly GCA_900320085.1). Classification (GTDB taxonomy): domain Bacteria; phylum Bacillota; class Clostridia; order Christensenellales; family Aristaeellaceae; genus RUG563. Next base: position 6,921 of record ONRC01000077.1, on the reverse strand, counting down.
CTGCTACAAGTGCATTCGCCATTGCCCGGTCAAGTCCATCCGCTTTTCGGGCAACCAGGCCCACATCATCGGCAACGAATGCATCCTGTGCGGCCATTGCTTCGTGGTCTGCCCGCAAAACGCCAAGGAGATCGTGGACGAAACCGAAAAGGCCAAGGTACTCATCCAGAGCGGCGATCCGGTGGTGGTGTCCCTGGCCCCGTCCTTCGTAGCCAATTATGAGGGCGTGGGCATCGAGGCTATGCGGGAAGCGCTGAAAAAGCTGGGCTTTTACGATGTGGAGGAAACCGCTCTGGGGGCCACCCTTGTCAAGCGGGAATACGACCGCATCCTCAAGGAAGAAGACCGCGACGTGGTCATCTCCTCCTGCTGCCATTCCATCAACCTGCTGATCCAGAAGTATTTTCCCCGGGTGCTGCCGTACCTTGCGGATGTGCTTTCGCCCATGCAAGCCCACTGCGAGGACATCAAGCGGCGCATCCCCAATGCCAAGACGGTGTTCATCGGTCCCTGCGTGGCCAAGAAGGACGAGGCCGAGTACTACGAGGGCATTGTGGACGCGGTGCTGACCTACGAGGAACTGACCAACTGGCTGAAAAAGGAAGGCATCGAGATCCAGCGCCGGCAGCAGTCCGACGAGCACAGCCGGGCCCGCTTCTTCCCGACTACCGGCGGCATCCTGAAAACCATGGCCATGGACGCGCCAGATTTCAGCTACCTGGCGCTGGATGGGGTGGAAAACTGCATTGCGGCCCTAAAAGAAATCGATCAGGGCAAAATTCACCATTGCTTCATCGAAATGAGCGCCTGCGTGGGCAGCTGCGCGGGCGGCCCGGTGATGGAAAAATACGGCCACAGCCCGCTCAAGGACTATCTGGCCGTGGCCCAATATGCCGGCGACAAGGATTTTGAGATCGAGCAGCCGGAAATCCGGCAGCTGCGCAAGCGCTTTGAGCCCATCGACCAGCGAGCCATGATGCCCAGCGAAACCGAGATCCGGGACATCCTCCGGGAGATGGGCAAGTTCAAGCCCAGCCAGGAGCTGAACTGCGGCTCCTGCGGCTATGACACCTGCCGGGAAAAGGCCATCGCCATTTACCAGGGCAAGGCCGAAATTTCCATGTGCTTGCCGTACCTGATGGAAAAGGCCGAAAACGTCAACGACACCATCGCCCGCAACAGCCCCAACGGCATCATCATGCTGAACGACCAATTGGAGGTACAGCAGATCAACCCCGCCGCGCTGAAAATCCTCAACCTGCGGTCTGAAAACGCCGTGCTGGGCGACCAGGTGGTGCGCATTCTGGACCCCGCGCCTTTCCTGAAGGTGAAAAACACGGGCCGCGGCATTTTCCATCAGCGCTCCTACCTGGCCGAATACGGCTGCACCATCCAGCAGACCATCGTGCCCGCCGAGGACGGCCGCATGCTGCTGTGCATCATGCGCGACGTGAGCGACGAGGAGGAAGCCCGCCGCCAGCGGGAGGAGATCAGCCGCCAGACCGTGGAAGTGGCCGACAAGGTGGTGGACAAGCAGATGCGCATCGTGCAGGAGATCGCCAGCCTGCTTGGCGAAACCGCCGCGGAAACCAAGATCGCCCTGTCCAAGCTGAAGGAGTCCATTACCAATGAATGATTTGACTTGTGATATCGGCTATAAAAGCGTCAACCACGTGGGCGAGCAGCTTTGCGGCGACCATGTGGAGGTGGTGGAGCAGGAGGATGGCTCCACGGTGATCGTGCTGGCCGACGGCCTGGGCAGCGGCGTAAAAGCCAGCATCCTGTCCACCCTCACCAGCAAGATCATTTCTACCATGCTGGCAGCAGGGCTGTCCATCGAGGAGTGCGTGGAAACCATCGCCGCCACCCTGCCGGTGGATTCCATGCGGGGCGTGGCCTATTCCACCTTCACCATCATCCGCCTGATCTGCAACCAGACGGCGGAACTGATCCAGTATGACAATCCCCAGGTGATCGTGCTGCGAAACGGCGAAAACTGGGAGTATCCCCGCACGGAAACCACCATTGGCGGCAAGCAGATTTTCCGCTCCCTCATCCGTCTCCAGGAGGACGACGTGTTCATCGCCATGAGCGACGGCTGCCCCCACGCCGGCATCGGGATCGCCTATAATTTCGGCTGGAAGCGGGAAGACATCATCACCTTCATGGAGGCCATGAGCCTGTGCGGCTACACGGCCAAGAATCTCTCTACCCTTCTGGTGGACGAGTGCAACAAGCTCTACGGCGGGAAGCCCGGGGACGACGCCACCTCCTGCGTGGTGCGCATCCGCAAGCGCGTGCCCATGAACATGCTCTTCGGCCCGCCCAGCAACCGGGACGACGGCGACCGAATGATGAACCTGTTTTTCGCCAAGGAGGGCAAGCACATCATCTGCGGCGGTACTACCTCCTCCATCGCCGCCAAATGGCTGAACAAGCCCCTGCGCGCCTCCCTGGATTTTACCGGCGATATCCCACCCATCGCCTATCTGGAGGGCGTCGACCTGGTCACCGAGGGCGTGATCACCGTGAACCGCGTGGTGGAATACGCCAAGGATTACATCGGCGAAAACCAGCACTACGAGGCCTGGAGCAGCGGCAAGGACGGCGCGTCCATGATCAGCCGGCTGCTGTTTGAAGAAGCCACGGACATCAACTTCTACGTAGGCAAGGCCGTGAACCCCGCCCATCAGAACCCCGATCTGCCTATCAATTTCAACATCAAAATGAATTTGGTGAAGGAACTGTCGGAAGCGCTCAAAAAGATGGGCAAGCGCATCAAAGTCAGCTACTTCTAAGGAGAAACCATGCGTAAATTCGATACCAAGGTGCAATACCTGAAATACAAGGTGCTGCGGGAAGTGGCACGGCAGGCCTGGAGCGACACGCTGCTGGACAACGTGCTGGATATTCCCAAAATGATCGTGCCCGGCAAGGTGCCCACCATGCGCTGCTGCGTGTACAAGGAAAGGGCCATCCTGGCCGAGCGCGTAAAATTGGCCATGGGCGGCGGCAACACCGGCAATGTCATCAACGTGATCGATATTGCCTGTGACGACTGCCCTGCCGTGGGTTATCAGGTGACCGATTCCTGCCGGGGCTGCCTGGCCCACCGGTGCGAGGATGTCTGCAGGCGCGGCGCGATTTCCTTTGACCACAACCATGAAGCGCACATCGACAAAACCAAGTGCGTGGAGTGCGGCCAGTGCGCCAAGGTGTGCCCCTACAGCGCCATCGTCAACCGCAAGCGCCCCTGCCAGAACGCCTGCAAGATCAAGGCAATCTCCATCAACGAGGATAACGCCGCCAAGATCGACGACGAAAAATGCATCCAGTGCGGTGCGTGCGTGTATCAGTGTCCCTTCGGCGCGATCAGCGACCGTTCCTTCATCATCAACGTGATCGACATGCTGAAAAAAAGCCAGGGCAATACAAAATACAAGGTGTACGCCCTGGTAGCCCCCGCCATTGGAAGCCAGCTGAATTACGCCAAGCTGGGCCAGGTGATCACCGGCATTAAGGAGCTGGGCTTCTACACCGTGGTGGAGGCCGCCCTGGGCGCGGATATGGTAGCTCAGGCTGAATCCAAGGAACTGACGGAGAAAGGATTCCTGACATCCTCCTGCTGCCCGGCGTTCGTGCGCTACGTCAAAACCGCTTTCCCCGCTCTGGTTCCCTATATCTCCCACAATCTGTCGCCCATGGCCACCATCGCCAAGTACATCAAGGAACACGAGGAAAACGTGAAGATCGTCTTCATCGGCCCCTGCACCGCGAAAAAGGCGGAGGTGCAGCTCGATGATGTGAAGCCTTATGTGGACGCCGCCATTACCTTTGAGGAACTGCAGGCGCTGCTGGACAGCCGGGACATTGACATTACCACCCTGTCCGAGGATGTGCTGGACAACGCCAGCTACTTCGGCCGCATCTTTGCCCGCAGCGGCGGCCTATCTGACGCCGTGGCCGAGGGCCTGAAGGAACAGCACCTGAACGACTTCCAGCTGAAGGCCTGCGCATGCGACGGCATTGAGGAATGTCGCACGGCGCTGCTCAAAAAGAGCAGGAACGTCCTGGACGCCAATTTCATCGAGGGTATGGCCTGCGTGAACGGCTGCATCGGCGGCGCAGGCAATCTGACCCACGGCGAAAAGAACAAGGCCGCCGTGGACAGCTATGGCCGGGAAGCTCTGGAAAAGACCATTCTGGATGCCATCGCGCCTCTTCAATAATGTTGGCACCATATGCAGGAAAAGAATATCACCACTGACTATTATTCTGTCTGAGCCATGAAGGAAGCAGCGTCATCCAGTTCGTCAAAGTTACTGTCATAGATTTGACAATCCGCATAAATGCGCACAATATAAAACATGTGGTTCCCCCTTCTTTTGATGACCCTGTGGGGATTGCTCCCCACAGGATGATGATGTCACTACCCCAGAATCATGTTACTGTTATCAGCAGAATTGCCATGGACGACCATATATCCCGATTTTCTTTTTTGTCAACTGACATTTCCGCGAAAGCATTGCCGATCATGTATTGTTGCACCAAAGAAATCTCGCCGCAGGTGATCGCGTTTACTTGATGGAAGCCCAGAAATGTTATATAATGATTCCAGGGGAATAATCCCCCGCGATCCACGGCAAAACAGCCTCTTTATCACGCTGATAAAGAATTGATAAACCGAGGCCGTAGAGCATGGAGAATACAAATAATCTGTAGAATCAGAATCACGAGAACGAACAGGAGAAACAAGAATTAAACTAAAAGCGTTAGATTGCATAGAGTGGGAATGACATCGACGACCGCCAGTGGCGGATATATGTCGATTTTATTCTCAAACTTTAAGGAGTGAGCTGCCCAGTGGGCAGTCACGACTATAAAGTTTGCGGATAATGACGCTGACGACCGCCAGTGGCGGAAGTTTCGTCAGCGTCATTCTCAACCGAAAAGGAGCGCTGCCGCGCGCGGTGCGCGAGAGTCGTGACTACGACTCCGCGGTGCGCGTGCGAATCCTTACTCCACGGTGTGGAGTCGCGACTATTGAGGTTGCGGAGCGTAAAGGCTGAAATTCGGAAACCCGCATAAAATAAGGGTTTCCGGGCGGTCAAAGTCCCGCGTGGCAACAATTTGGCAACAATAATCCATTATTCCGAAAAAGAGGGCTAACTGATTTTGTGTAGATCAGTTAGCCCTATTTCCATACCAAAAGAGCACCAAATCCCTGCACCTGAAAAGTTGGTATCAAAGACCAACCAACAGGTGCAGGGACCTTTCTTTGTCATTCAGCATTTGCTGAACCGTGGTGATACCAAAGGTACACCACACAACCACAGATCATTCCATGCCCATGCATTGGAGAACCTCATTGGGCTCCGGAACGCTGGTGATGCCCCCGTGCTTCTGGGTAGAGAGACTGGCGGCGGTGCAGGCGAAGCGGACGATCTGCAGCAGATCCTCTTCCGTCAGCTCGTTCGGCTTCTTTCCGGTCTTCAGGAAGCGGCTCATGGCGCTGCCGCCGAAGATGTCTCCCGCGCCGGTGGTGTCCACCACGCGGATGCCGGCAGGGCTGTTGACCGTCACCGAGACATTCCGGGTCGCCGCGTGGCAGCCCTTCGGGCCGAGGGTCACGTAAACCAGGGACACACCGTACTCCTGAAGCAGCTTCTTTGCGCCTTCCTCCGGGGAAACGCCCCACAGGAAGGCTACCTCCTCGTCGCTGATCTTGACGATATCCGCCTGGCGCAGGCTCCACTCGATGGCGGCCTTCGCGTCTTCCTCCCGCTTCCACAGGGGCTTGCGGAGGTTAGGATCGAGGCTGATCAGCAAATCATGCTTCCTCGACAGCTCAATCGCCTTGCGGGTAGCGGAGGCAGCAGGCTCATCCGTCAGAGAGAGTGTGCCGAAATGGAACACCCTCGCTGAGGCGAGCAAAGCCTCGTCCACCTCCTCCGGGCGCAGGCAGGTGTCCGCACCGGGCTTGCGGGCAAAGCTGAAATCCCGGTTCCCAGAGGCATCCAGGGAGACGAAGGCCAGGGTGGTGAACACGTCCACATCGAGCAGAATGCCCTTCGTCTCGATGCCGGCTGCTTCCAGCGTCTTCACCAGCAGGCGGCCGAAGGCATCGTCTCCAACCTTGCCGATCATGGCGGTTTTACAGCCGTACTTTGTCAGGGCGGCCAGGAAATTCCCGGGCGCGCCGCCGGGGTTGGCGGAAAGAACCGGATAGTTTGCTTCGTTAGCGCCCTGCGGCGCAAAGTCGATCAGCAGTTCGCCCAGGGCCACAACGTCTAGTTGCTTCATCGCTCACTCCTCCGCAAACAGGCTGTACTTGGTAATGTCCATCTCGACCCGTCCATCAGCCTCAAAGGAGATCCGTCGGGCGGAAGGATCCGTCAGGATGGTGGCGGTCATCGTCTGCTCGCCGTCGTTGACGAAAACTTCGATGCTGAATCGGTCCAGAATCACATGCAGATGGAGCTCTCCGTTGTTTGAAGCGACCTGACAGCGGCGCTGATGAATATATGCGCGGCGGGAGCCGGAGAACTTCCGGTCAATTTTCAGCAGCGACTCGTGGGGACGGTAGCTGAGAATGGAGTGGAATTGATCGTCCTGCGCAAAACGCATGGTGAATTTGTGATAGGGTGTGCCTGCGTTCTCCGGGCGGATGCGCAGGTCGAGCTCCACACAGCGGCCTTCAACACCGGGCAGGGTGATACAGTCGCTGACGGGGACATTCCTGTATTCCACCATCTGGCTTCGATAGAGCGCCAGTTCCCGGATGGGCTGCTGATACAGACGTCCATCCCTGACGGCAAGTTCCCGGGGAAGGGTCATCTGCCCAAACCACTGCCGGTCCTCATAGCCGGTGTTTTTGCAGGTATCCCAGTTCTGCATCCACCCGATCATCACCCGCCGGCC
>ONRC01000079.1 GCA_900320085.1 uncultured Eubacteriales bacterium | reverse complement strand
GTAATCAAGAGCTGAACGGCAGAACCTGCCGTTCAGCCCCATCCAATCCTGGTCGTATCACGGAAGACCGACATTTACAGAAAAGATTTCACAGTGCCGCTGCGATCCGGAGGCTGAACTCCGCTACGCTCCGTTCAGTCTCCGGATCGTGCTATGCTAGTCATGTTTATAGTCACCTTGGTAGAATGTTGGTTGGGCCTGCATTATACCAGGTTTATCAGGTTTTTGTCCTTGCTTTTCAACGGTTGTACTGTAAACAGAAGGGAACAAGCCAAAAGCCTTCCCCTCGCAGGGGCAGGTGTCAGGCGCGGAACCAAAATGGAAAGTATGAACAAGTCAATTCGCGCCTGACGGATGAGGTGCTCCTTCCTGTTCATGTTCACATATTATCGGGTGAGTTCACCTCATCCGACCCGCGCGATATTTCTTGATTCCTCTCTCGTGATTGGTTCCGCGCGGCTCGCCTTCCCCTCAAGGGGAAGGCTTTTGGATGGGCGTTGTTACGAATTGCTAATCTCTTTGAATGCTAAAAGTGCCTTTCATTCCCTGGATCACATTGTTATTTCATTTTTCCAATCAAGAAGCCAAGGAGGACACCACCATGAACAGAACCATCCGGCCCCGCGCGCTGAGCGGGAAAACCACGCCCGAACTGTGGCCCTGGGAGCAGCCTCACCGGGAGCTGGCGCGGGAAGCGGCGGGCGAGGGCATCGTGCTGCTGAAAAACGACGGGCTGCTGCCGCTGAAAAAGAACAGCAAAATCGCCCTGTTCGGCTCCGGCGCGTCCCGCACCATCAAGGGCGGCACCGGCTCCGGCGACGTGAACGAGCGCTACAGCGTCACGCTCCAGGAGGGTCTGAAGGACGCGGGCTTCTTCCTCACCACCGAGGACTGGATCAAGGATTTTGAAGATCAGTACATGCAGGCCAAGTACGCCTGGCGCGACGAGATCATGGAAAAGTACAGAAAGAAGGGCGATCCGCGCGCGTTCTTCGCCGTGTACAGCACCACACCGTTTGTCGTTCCGGTGGGTGGCCCTGCCGTGAAAACGGACACGGACACCGCCATCTTTATCCTCAGCCGCGTGGCGGGCGAAGGCGCGGACCGGCAAAGGGGAGAGGGCGACTATGTGCTGCGCCCCCAGGAGCATGATTTGCTGGCGGGCATCTGCGGGCTGTATGAAAACGTGATCGTGATCGTGAACGCGGGCGGCGCGGTGGACCTGTCCTTCATGGATGAGTTTAAGAACATCAAAGCCCTGCTGTTCGTTTCCCAGGCCGGGATGGAGGGCGGACGCGCCATCGCCGACGTGCTGGACGGAACGGTGAACCCCAGCGGCCATCTGACCGACACCTGGGCGTTCCACTATGACGATTATCCCACCGCCGCCACCTTCTCCCATAACAACGGCGACGTGGAAAACGAGCGCTACGCCGAGGGCATTTACGTGGGTTACCGCTACTTTGACAGCTTCGGTGTTCCGTTCCGGTACGGCTTCGGCGACGGCCTGTCTTTCACGGAATTCGCTTACGTCCTGAAAACTGTGAAAACTGACCCGGTGGGTAAGGTGTGCGCCGAAGTGACCGTGACCAATACCGGCAAGGTGCCCGGCAAGGCCGTGGCCCAACTGTATGCCCAGCTGCCCTTCGGTAAGCTGGAAAAGGAAGCCCGCCGCCTGGTCGCCTATGGCAAGACCGACCTGCTGGCCTCCGGCGCAAGCCAGACGCTGACGCTGTGCTTCACCGCCTCCGATCTGGCGTCTTTTGACGAGGCGGCCTCCGCTTACGTGCTGGAACCTGGCGTGTACGGGCTGTGGCTGGGGGATTCCCTGAACGGCAGCGCGCTCTGCGCCGCCCTGAACCTGAAAGAAAACGTGTGCCTGAAAAAGGTTGACCACATCTGCCCGCTGAAGGAAGAATTAAAGGAACTGAAACAGGACGCGGACAAGGCCAAGGCGAGGTATGACGCTTTGCTCGAAAAGGTTACTCATGTAACTTGCTTGGATTATACCGCCGCTTCCCTGCCTGACGCGGATTACACCGAACCCAAGCCCGACGCGGAAGCCGCGGCGCTGACCGCCACCCTCAGCCAGGAGGAACTGATTGCCCTGGCCATTGGCGACCCCTCCCGAGGTCAGGGCAGCGAGCTGGGCTCGGCGGGCATTTCCGTGCCCGGCGCGGCGGGGGAGACCAGCGGCATCGCCCTGGCGAAGGGCGTGGCGCCCATCGTGCTGGCCGATGGCCCGGCGGGCCTGCGGCTGACGAAAGAATATTCTGTCATCGACGGCAAGCCCCAGAAGCAGCCCTTCCTGTCCAGCGTGGCAAACCGCTTCTTCGCGGAAGGCAAGGAACTGGAAGGCGAGATCCGCTATCAGTATTGCTCCGCCTGGCCGGTGGGCACCCTGCTGGCCCAGACCTGGAACCTGCCGCTGGTGACGAAGGTGGGCGACGCCGTGGGCAAGGAGATGGAGGATTACAACGTGACCCTCTGGCTGGCCCCCGGCATGAACATCCACCGCGACCCGCTGTGCGGCCGGAACTTTGAATACTTTTCCGAAGATCCCCTCGTCAGCGGTTACAACGCCGCAGCCATGACCCTGGGTGTGCAGAAGCACAAAGGCTGCGGCACCACCATCAAGCACTTCGCCTGTAACAACCAGGAGGACAACCGCATGGCCTCCAACAGCATCGTGAGCGAAAAAGCCCTGCGGGAAATCTACCTGCGCGGCTTCCAGATCGCGATTCAGCTGTCCCACCCTTTGTCCATCATGACCAGCTACAACCTGGTGAACGGCGTGCACGCGGCGAACTGCTTTGACCTGTGCACCAAATTCGCCCGCTGTGAGAGCGGCTTTGACGGTGTGATCATGACCGACTGGACCACCACCAACAAGGGCGACCCGCTGTCCACCGCCGCGGGCTGCATGCGCGCCGGAAACGACCTGGTGATGCCCGGCATGGACAACGACTTTGACAGCATCCGGGACGCGCTGAACGACGGCTCGCTGAGCATCGAGCGCCTGCGGGAGTGCGTGGCGCATCTGGTGCGCGTGGTGCTATTGTCCGGATGGTACGAGGCATAAGCATTTTCGCTGATCTGCGGTGAAATAAAACGCTAAAGACATTGATTGCTCCGCCAACCAAATCATTCCCGATTGAATTGGCGGAGCAATCCTTTCTATAGATCGTTGACAACAGAATACGGACGTCCGAGAGGAAGCAGAAGAAGTCCCGGACGTCCGTTCCGGGCAGACGCCTGCGTGTCTTTCCGGAGAATTGGTGGAAGAGGATATTTTCCGAAACGTAGCACACCATAGGGAGTTCGTTGTTTCAGACTAATTCAAAAGGGACTGCTCCACTTTTTTAGTGGAGCAGTCCCTTTGATTTCATACCGTTGAATGAATCAATCCGCACTGTGGCTTTCCAGCGCGTCCAATTCCTTTTTGCCGCGAATCATGATCACCAGACCCACCAGGAACAGGCAGATCAGCGCCAGCACACCGTAGCTGCTGCGGCCCGTCCACGCGCCGATGGTAGCGTAGAGGAACGGCCCCATCACGGAGGCGAATTTGCCGAAGATGTCAAAGAAGCCGAAGAACTCGTTGCTGCGCTCTTTGGGGATCAGCTTGCCAAAGTAGCTGCGGGAAACAGCCTGGATGCCGCCTTGCACGGTGCCCACCATGAAGGCCATGGCCCAGAACAGGACGGTGGAGAAGGATATGGCGCCCTGGAACTTTTGAAGGGTCTCCGCGTGCTTGCCGATGAACTCCGCGAACGTGATCATCACCCGGTTCACCTCGGGGGAGGATTGCTGCTCGTCGGTGAGCTTGGCCGCTTCCTCGTTCAGCTTCCCCTGAGCGTTTTTATCGGTGAAATACTTGGCCCCCGCGTCGCGCAGGGCGATGGCGTTTTCGTCGGTCAGGTCGGCAAGCTGGTCGGTGTAGTCCGCTTTCAGGGCCGTTTCGTAGGCTTGCTGGTGGGGTTCCAGGGAGAAGCCCATATAGAAGCCCACGCAGCAGATCAGGGTATAGATAATGATGGCCCCGATCAGCGCCTTGCGGGCGGTGATTTTCTGGGCGATGTTGGCAAACCAGATGGAGCAGGGCATGGCCACGATCTGGGTCACCAGCAGGGCCAGGATCATGCCGACCGTGCCCAGGCCCAGGACCGTTCCGTAGGCCGTGGAAATGCTGATGATGGTGCCCACGCCGTCAATATAGAAGAAGTAAGCCAGTACGAACAGGAACAGGCCCTTGCGCTGGAAAATGTCCCTGGCGGTGTGGAGGATGTTGCGGAAGATGTGGCCGATGGAGGTTTCGGGCGTGCGCTCGATGTAGTGGGTCTGCTCCACGTTTTTGAGGAAGGGGATGGAGAACAGCAGCCACCACACGCTGACGATGATAATGGAAAACTTCTGGGCGATGGGGTTGCCGTAGCCCAGGATCAGCAGCGCCGCGATGGAGATGACGAAGGGAATGGTGCTGCCGCCGATGTAGCCCATGGCGTAGCCCCAGGAGGACACCTTGTCCATCCTTTCATCGGTGGTCACGTCGGTGAGGAAGGAATCGTAGAACAGGCAGGAGGCGGAGAACCCTATGCGGCTCAGGATGTACCCCACCAGCATCAGCCGCCAGTTGTTCATCACCAGCGCGATCACGAAGGTAAACACCACGCCCACCAGCATGGATGCCGTGAACAGCTTTTTCTTCATGCCCTTATAGTCCGCCACCGCGCCTAGCAGCGGGGCCAGGATGGCCACGATGAAGGTGGCGATGGAGGTGCCATAGCCCCACCAGATGTCGCCCGCGTCGCCCGCGATGGACACGAAGATGGTGGGGAAGATGGCCGCCATGATGTTGGTGGCGTAAATGGAGTTGGCCCAGTCATACATGATCCAGCTCCATTCCTTCACGGTAAAGCGCTTTTGCTTCCCGGCTTTAGCGGTCTGCATGGTAAAACCTCCTTGTGGTTTTTAACGTTTCATTTGTACTTATTATATCGGAATCCTTTCAATCTTTCAAGGGATATTTCTTTTTTCAGCGCTGGATTTTTCCAAGCCATAGAATACCAATATATGGTATTCCATGGCACATGCAAAGTGCCTGGCAGGAATGATCATTGCTGCATTTTCATGTAAAAATCATGTTCGCCAATATGGAATGTACTGGAAAACCAAGATTGCTTTACCAACCATTACCAGCTCTTGAAGGGATGAATGAAACTGTCCCTTTCGTCCTTGTGGTGTACGGCCAAGGCCGGAACAAGCGAATCAACAAAGGAGGAATCTCTCAATGAGCAATCGGAAATCCCATCGGATTCTCAGTCTCGCGCTGGCGGGGGCGCTGAGCATGACCGCGCCTGTGGCGGCGCTGGCCAGCGAATTCGCCACCGTGCAGGGCGGCGGGCTGAACCTGCGCCAGACCGCGTCGCTGGACGCCAAGGTGCTGGGCCAGTTCGGCACCGGCACCTGGATCGAAGTGGTGAAGAAGGGGGACACCTGGAGCCAGGTCAAGGTCAACGGCAAGGCAGGCTACATGATGACCAAGTACCTGAACTTCGCCCAGGACGGAAAGACCCTGTACGTGCGCACGAACACCGGCATCGGCCTGAACCTGCGGGAAGCCCCCAACCTGTGCGCGAAGATCATCACGTCCTTCCCGGTCAATACCGCGGTGAACGTGATCCAGGCGGGGGATACCTGGCATAAGGTGAAGGTAGGCGAACTGAGCGGCTACATGTCCAGCGCGTACCTGAGCGCGAAGCAGGCTACCGCGACTGCTCCTTCCACCCCTGCTGCGAAGCCGACCTGCGCCACCCTGAAAAACATCAACGGCGGCTGCTACGTCAACTTCCGCAAAGCCCCCGGCATGAAGACCAAGATCATCAAGGCGTACCCCGTAGGCACCGCCGTCACCGTGCTGGAAAAGGGAGAACTGTGGAGCAAGGTGGAAATCAACGGTCAGCAAGGGTACGTCAGCACCTATATGCTCAAATTCTGAAAATTCAATAGGAAACAATTATCCATACAGGCGGGCCTTGGCCGCTCGATGGAAAGCCGCTCCTCCTATCCGGGGAGCGGTTTTTGACTGCTAACAGTCTTGTTCTCAAGGATGAAATTCCAATCAAACAGAAGATACGCTGGGGCTGTTCGCCCCAGACCCCAACCAGGGGGATGATCCCCCTGGACCCACAATAGGCGATTTTACGCAGTTGGGAAAAGCAGACAAG
>ONRC01000080.1 GCA_900320085.1 uncultured Eubacteriales bacterium | reverse complement strand
GACATCCCCCCCGAATTGGAAAACTACCGCAAAGAAGTGCGCCAGTACAGCCAGCAGGACGAAGACGTGCTGTCCTACGCCCTGTTCCCCCAGGTTGCCACCAAGTACTTCCAGTGGCGTCAGGCCCAGCAGCTCAAGGCCGACCCCGCCGCTTATGACAAGAAAGATGGCACCATGCCGGTATAAACCACAGCAAAACGATTGCCCCGCCTGCGGTCTGCCGCAGACGGGGCAATTCTGTTATAGGACTTTGGATATCGCCACGGGAAAACAAAAGGACGATTTATACCATTCATCTTCTAAAATTGATAAGAGCAAAAACGGGGCGAGGGCCTGTGCGATCCGCAGCCTCAACCGTCGCAAGGCCGCCGATGCGGACATTGCTCGTTTCGGCTGATCTCACCGCCGATGAGATATCCGCCACAGGCGGTCATCGGCGGTTCGTCCCTCGCGCACCAGCACCAGGAGATTTCTCACGGGGCTGCCGCCCGACCTGCGCTGACAATGATCCACCGGATCATTGTCCGGGCGCTTCGGCCCTCCTGGACCTCAATAGCGGATATTGTCTGAGTGAATAAATCAGCTTGGTTCCCGCAGAAGTGGGGAGAAATGCGGAAGGCTGGCTTGGTGACGTTGTGCTTCTGGCTTTCTTGGGCCAGAAGCCCTCTAACTTTTTGTAACTCCAGAGCGGCAGGCGGAACTTGTCTGCTTATCCCAGCCACGTTATTTCGCCAGTTGCGGGTCCAGGGGGATCATCCCCCTGGTTGGGGTCTGGGGCGAACAGCCCCAGCGTTTCCTCCTTGAAAACAAACTGGTAAAAGATTTAGAAGAAGAACAGTATTAGAGGAACGGCATAAAAAAGCGCGCTGCCAAATGGCGGCGCACATTTTTGCCTGTTTCGCGCTCACAGCGCGGACACAGTCAGCCCGGACAGCAGCGCTTCCTGATCGGTGAGACGGCACAGCAGCGTGCCGGGGCGCATCACGGTGGCAGCGGCCGCGGCGGAGGCAAAGCGCAGCGCGTCCGGGTCGCTCATTCCGCGGGTCAAGGCGGTGATCAGCGCGGCCAGCATCGTGTCGCCGCCGCCCTGGGTTCCCTGGGGCTCGATCTTTGCGGCGGAGCAGGCCCAGGCTTCCCTGGCGCTCACCAGCCAAGCGCCTTTTCCGCCCCAGGTGAGGCACACCCTGCCCACGCCCTGAGCGCACAGATTTTGGCAGGCGTCCAGCACATCCTGTGGGCTGTCAGGATCGACCCCGGTCAGGTCACAGAATTCCTGGATGTTCGGCTTGATCAGGGCGGGCTTGGCCAGCACGGCTTCCCGAAGCGCTTCCCCGTCGCAGTCCACCGCGGCGGCGCAGCCCCAGGCCTGAATCGCGCCGCAGAAGCGGCGGTAGGTGTCGGGCTTTGCGCCGGGTGGCAGGCTGCCCGACAGGGCGTACCACGCGCCAGTGCGGGCCGATTCCAGCAGACCATACAGCACAGCCTGGATGTCGTTTTCTGTCACCGCCGCGCCGCGTTCGTTGATTTCGATGGTGCGTCCCGTTTCTGTTTCCCGCAGCTTGAGATTCACCCGCATTTCGCCTTGAAGCGGAAACAGCCTGCAGGGGATGCCCTCCTGCGCCATGGCGGTTTTCATCGGCTCGCCAGTGAAGTCAAAGCCGACGAGCTCCGTTTCCTCACCCAATTCCCGTGCGACGCGCGCCACGTTTACACCCTTGCCGCCCACGTCGAGGCGCTCGGTCCGGATCCGGTTCGGCGCGTCCAATTGGAAGCGGGTGATGCTGGCCGTTTTGTCCCAGCTGGGATTCAAGGACAGCGCATAAATCATCGGACGCTTGCGCCTCCTGACAGGAAATCCCGGCAGGCCTGACGCGCCTGTTCGTCCACATGCCCTTCCGCGTCCGCCTCCAGGCGGTAGCTTTCGATGCCCTTCATTTCCTGCTGATCGAGCAAGGCAAAGGCGAACGTGACGATCTCGTCCATGGTCAGGTTGGTGTCGATCATGTGCAGCACGGTATCCACCAGCGCCAGCGCGCCGCTGATCAGGTTATTTCCAGACATTTGCCGCATCAGGGCTTCCAGCAGGAGCTTGAACCGCAGGGCGCCGTCCCACTGCCGCCGCAGCTTCAGGTACTGCACCGCCTGCATCCCGGTCAGGGTCTGCTTGCCGCTGCCTATGCCCAGGGCTTCCGCTTCTTCGCTGTTCAGCGTCAGCGTGACGCCGCCGACACGGTCAACGATGTCGGCAAAGGCATCCACGTTCACGGCGCAGTAGCGGTTGACGCTCAGGCCAAGCTCCCGGTTCACCGTGTCGATCGCCAGCAGCGGCCCGCCAAAGCAGTTCACGTGCTTAAGCTGGATTTCTCCCGGCAGTCCGGTCAGCTGCACGGTCATATATTCCGGCAGAGAAAGCAGGCGGAATTCGCCCGTTTTCTGGTTCACGCGGCACACCAGCAGCGCTTCGCTGCGGCCGAAATTCTGCCGCATGTCCGGCGCGTCGGTGGAAATCAGGGCGACGTTCAGCCACCCGGACCGCTGCTCGGTGGGATCGGCCAGGTAAACCTGACTCTGACTGATTGATATTCTGCGGTCAGTGGGA
This sequence comes from uncultured Eubacteriales bacterium, assembly GCA_900320085.1. Classification (GTDB taxonomy): domain Bacteria; phylum Bacillota; class Clostridia; order Christensenellales; family Aristaeellaceae; genus RUG563. The sequence goes on along the minus strand of ONRC01000080.1, from coordinate 2,378 downwards.
ACCGGCGACGGCTGGGAAGCGTGCAGCAGATGGACGACCTGGTTCCACGCGTCGTCGGTCCAGACGGATTCCGCCTGAACGGGTATAATGCTCATCAGGATACATAACACGCATACCAGAGCAATTGCTTTTTTCATTGGCTGTTTCTCCGTTTCTTGGTAATCGGGTTCAGCAGACTGCTTCACCATTATATCATAACGTATGCCGGCGCGCAATTCTTCCGCGGAAATGTGAAAAGGGGCTGACAAAAAAAGAGGATGCGCACAGCATCCTCAAAACCAATGATAAGAGAAATCAGTACCGTTCGCACCGTCCGGAAGCGACCCAGCAGTTCACGCCGTTTTTGTTGATCATGAACCAATGCACGTTTCCTTTTTCCAGGACCCGGCAATCCAGCACCTGGAACACCTCGCCAATGTTCAGCGTCGCCACTTGGGGCATATCGGTGCCGGGACCGGAGCGGCCCTTGGTGGCCGCGTGGGAATCGTTGTCTGAAATACGGATGCGGATATTCAGGTGCTCAAAGCAGGGCCGGGTGCCCGCGTAGGATACGGTCGGAGCGGCGGTGGACACAGGAGCGGGCGCGGCAACGGGCTGTGACGGGGCAATCGTGTACACGGGGGCTACGGCCTGCGGAGCGGACTGCGCTGCAGGCGCCTGGGTGGGACGCGGCGTGGGGTCATTGTATTCCACGGGCTTGGTGAAGGAGGAGGGAAGCGCGCCGCTGTTGTCGTTGAGGAAATCGCCCCAGTACAGCGGGTCTTTTTTATTGGAAAAACGGACTTCCTTGAAATCCGATTCTTCACTCCGGGTCTGCCCGCCGGCGTCCTTATAATAAGCCAGCACCTTGAACAGGCCTTCCTCCGTCCAGGCGGGGGTCCAGGTTTCGCCGGCGTCGATTTCCACCAGCATGATGCGTTCCATCGCGTCCAGCAGCACATAGGTGTAATTGCCCTGGGCGTTCGGATTGCTGTATTTTACCGTCAGCTGGCTGTCTCCCACGGTGATGGAAGGAGCGTCCGCCAGCGCGGCAAAGCAGGAAAGCACCGTCAGCATAAGAGCGCAGAAAACCGTCAGCAGTTTTTTCATTTGGTCATCCAACTCACTTTTCGTTGTTCGTTCTTTTGAGGAAAAACAAGGCTCGCGTTTTCTCACGCAGCTTTGCGTTTCACCGGACAGACCGCCTCGGCGGCCCGACACTTTTTCTATTATAGCATACTTCCGGCGGAATTGGACATCCTTCATGCAAAAAATGTATAAAAATATTGTTAAGAATCGGCGCAGGGGCTGGGGATGTTCAGAAATGGCGGCTTCCCAGCTTTTTCATTCTTTTGGGAAACGCGGCTGAACCCTTGTCATTTCCGTCGTTTTATGGTAAGATAATTTGTCTTTCTATGAGCCTTGAACAAGGAGGGAAAGCCAATGGTTCATATTTACCTGGACGCCATGGGCGGGGACAACGCGCCCCAGTGCACCATCGACGGGGCCATCGAGGCCCTGCGGGCGGACGCTGATTTGAAAATCACCCTGGGCGGACCGAAGGACGAAATCGAAAAACTGCTTGTCAGCTGCGACGACGTGCGCGGCCGCATCGCCGTGGACGACTGCACCGAAATCATTACCAACCACGACGCGCCGGTGATGGCCATCCGCACGAAAAAGCAGAGCGCCCAGGTGAAGGGGATGCTGCTGGTGCGGGAGGGCGGCGCGGACGGCTTCGTGTCCGCCGGCTCCACCGGGGCCACCCTGGCGGGCGGCATGTTCCGCCTGGGCCGCATCGAGGGGGTCGAACGGCCCGCCTTGGCGCCGCTGCTGCCCAACGGCAAGGGCTTCTTCTGCCTGATCGACTGCGGGGCCAACGTGGACTGCCTGCCCGCGTATCTGCCCCAGTTTGGCGTGATGGGCGCGGCGTATCTGAAAGCGGTTCGGGGTATCGAGAATCCCCGGGTGGGCCTGGTAAACATCGGGGCCGAAAGCGAAAAGGGCAATGCCCTGGCCAAGGCCGCCTATCCTCTGATGGAGAAAGCGCCCTTTAACTTTATCGGCAACGTGGAGGGCCGGGACATCACTGCCGACGTGGCCGACGTGGTGGTGTGCGACGGGTTCAGCGGCAACCTGATTCTCAAATTCATGGAGGGCGTGGCGGGCACCCTGCTCGGCATGATCAAGAAAGAGATCAAGGCCGATTTCCGCAGCACCCTGGGCGGCCTTATGGCCAAGCCAGCGTTCCGGCGCGTCAAGAAAGCCATGGACTACACCGAGGTGGGCGGCGCGCCGCTGCTGGGCGTCAAGGGCGTGGTGGTCAAGGCCCACGGCTCCAGCAACGCTCACGCCATCGCCTGCGCCATCCGCCAGGCCACCATCATGGTGCGCAAGAA
>ONRC01000081.1 GCA_900320085.1 uncultured Eubacteriales bacterium | reverse complement strand
ACAAGCGACAGCTTGAACATCACATGGAAAATCTGACTGGCGGCACCCCTCCCGTCAGATACCTACCCTGTGTAGTCCCTTGTAAACTGTACTTTCCTGATATAATAAGAAATGAAGATGCCACAAAAGGATCCTCAGGAGGAAAAATCATGAAAAGATTGCTTTCCATGCTGCTGCTTGTTTCATTGCTGTGCTGTCCCTGCGCCTTGGCGGATCAGCTGACAGATGATCTCAACGCACGGGTTCCGTTTGGCGTCGCTCATTCGGCGGACGGTAAGGCACTGGCCGTCTATAACACCGTCAGCGCCCGCAGCAGCGCTGACAGGCTGACGGATTATCAGCTCTGCGCGATCCTGTCCACAAAGGAAAGCGGCGGCGCGATTTGGTATCAAATCCGGTATATCAGCGGCAAGTCCTTCAAGGAAGGATACATCAAAGGCGACGCGTTCTATCCGCTGACGCTGGCGGGGCTGATCACCGTGACGGCGGACCCGAAGGTCGGGGAAGCGATGAGAACGCTGATCAGTGAAGCAAAGGCAGTTCCTTTTGTGCTGACCACGGTAACGCCCACGGCAACCGTCAAACCCAAGGCGACCGCAAAGCCCACCGCGACGCCCAGGACGAAGGCCACCACAGCGCCTGCAGCCAGCAGAAAGAGATACGTTCTGAACACCAAGACAATGAAATTCCACGTGCCGAATTGCAGCGAAATAAGCAGGATTGCGGATGAAAACCGGAAAAACACCACGACCACGCGGGAGTCTCTGCTGGACCAGGGCTATACGCCGTGTCAGAAGTGCAATCCCTGACCGCAATATATCCCAGAAACAGGAGGCAACATGAAGCTGCAAAACCTTCATAACACCCGCGACCTGGGCGGGATGCGGACCATAGACGGCCGTGCCATCCGGCCCGGCCGCCTGATTCGCAGCGGGGAGCTGTGCCGCGCCTCTGTGTCCGATGCGCGCTGGCTGTCTGACCACGTTTCCCTGATCGTGGATTTCCGTACAGCGGAAAAGAGAAAAGAGATGCCGGACCCTGCGCTTCCCAACGTGGAAAACCTGCATCTGCCTGTATTGGAAAGCCTCACCGCCGGAATCAGCCGGGACGCGAAATCCGACAAAGAGGCCTATTCCCTGATCGCCCTGGAGCCGGACCGGGCGCGGGACTTCATGATCGGCAATTATCAAAAGCTCATCGCAAGCGATTATTCCCGGTCGCAGTACGCGGCGTTCATCGGGCTTTTGACGAAGCCGCGGGACGGCGCCATCCTGTGGCACTGCACCGCGGGAAAGGACCGTGCGGGGTTTGCTTCCGTGATCGTTCAGGAAATCCTGGGTGTTTCTCATGACGGCATCGCGGCCGATTATCTGAAAACCAATGAATGCCTGGCGGAGGAATACCAGCATCTGCGGGAAACCTCCCTGCGTCATGCGGAGCGGGTGAACGAGCAGTCCCTGGCCTATCTGTTCGGGGCGCATGAGGAATATCTTGCGGCGGTCTATCAGACCATTGAAAACGTTTACGGCGGCTTTCAGGGCTTCATCCGGGAAGGACTGGGCGTGAGCGAAGAGACCCAGGAAGCGCTTCGTCGGATGTACCTTGAATGATCCGATTTGTTCCAAGGAGATTGCTATGCTGATCAGAAATATGGCTCCGGAAGATATATCAAAGATCATCCATATTTGGAATGCCTGCGTTTCCGCGGGGGATGTGCTGTATTATCCCATGACGGAAGCTTCCTTCCGCCGGAAAATGGTGGAAAATATCGGGTGCGGACCGGACAGCCTGATAGTCGCGGAAAAGGATGGGCAGGTGGCGGGATTCCTGCACGGTGTCGCGCCCCAGTCCTTTCCCGGCGGCAAACCGGGCTGTGCGTATCTGACCGTCCTGATGGTGGATACTGCAAGCCGTGGGCAGGGCGTCGGCAGAGCGCTGCTGAACGCTTTTGCGGAACGGATGAAGGCGCAAGGCGCGGATACCCTGTATATTTCCAGCGTGAATCCCGTCAACCTCGATTGGCGCATCCCCGGAACGCCGGGCCACGATCACAACAACATGCCCGGCGCGGACGCGGCATGTCCCGGTTATCCGTTCCTGGAGCGCTGCGGCTTTTCCGTTCGCTACCGGGAAACCGCCATGTACATGAACCTGGCTGATTACCGGCCATCCGGGAAGGTGGAGGAAATCAGGAAGCGTCTGCTTTCCGAGAACATTTATACCGGACCTTACGACGCCGGGTGGGACTGCGGCTTTGACCGGATGTGCGACGGCGTTGGCAGTGACTATTGGCGGGATGTGCTGCGCACGGAGATCGAGGCCTGGAAAGCGGGACGCCCCAACGCCGACCCCCGCATGTGGGCGGACGGTATTGCGCCCAAAGGCCCCAGAACGCTGCTTACTGCGGTTCACGAGGGGCAAATCGTCGGCTTTACCGGGCCGGTGGATCTGCAAAAAAGCGGGCGCGGCTGGTTTACCGGCATTTGCACGGACCCGTCTTTTGAACGAAGAGGAATCGCCACGGTGCTTTTCAACCTGCTGATGCAGGCGTTCGTTCAGGAAGGCGCCGCTTTTTCCACCCTGTTCACCGGGTTGGATAACCCCGCACGAAAGGTGTACGAACGGGCGGGGATGCGCCCGGTCAGGCAGTTCAATCTGATGACGATGAAGCTGTAAAACTGTTAACAGTCTTGTTGTGAAGGGTGAAAAAAACGAGGCGTGGGCCTGTGCGGCCCTCGTGCACCTGCACCAGGAGATTTCATCTCCTGGACCTCAATAGCGGAAACTGCTTGATTGGAAAAGTAAGCTTGGTTCCCGCTGATTCGGGGAGGAACGCAGAAGTCTGACTTGGTGCCATGGCGCTTCTGGCCCGGCGGATGAATCGCCGATGACGCCTGTGGCGGGAATTTCATCGGCGATGAAATCAGGCGAAACGAGCAATGTCCGCATGAAGCGGACTTGCGACGATTGAGCCTGCGGAGAACGCCGCCAGCCCGGATGCTTTGCATCCGGGGAAAGCCAGGGAATCAACCGAGGGGAAAATTCATTTTCCCCTCGGTTGTTCCCGGGCTTTCTTGGGCCAGAAGCCCTCAAACTTTTCGTCACCCCAGCGCGCCAGGCGAAGCTTGTTTGCTTATCCCAGCTATGTTATTTCGCCAGTTGCGGGTCCAGGGTCCTCAGGACCCTGGTTGGGGTCTGGGGCGAACAGCCCCAGCGTTCCTTCTGTTTGATTGGAATTTCATCCTTGAGAACAAGACTGTTAGTATTTTAGAAGATGAATGGTATAGCGCCATGTGAAACCATGCTGAATATACCTGACATAAAGAAGGAGGAAATGACCATGCCCAAAACGATCATGGCGGTAGGGGCTCATACAGGCGACGCGCAGCTGACCTGCGGCATGCTGCTGGCAAAGCATGCGATGAACGGCGATCGGGTCATCACCGTGGATCTGACAGCTGGGGAAAGGGGAACGCCCGCCGGATGGACGGTGAAGGATTTCAGGGAATACAATATCGAATGCGCGGGAAAGTTTGCCCAAAAGATCGGCGGGGAGTCCATCGTGCTGGACACGCCGGACGGCGAATTGTATGACACCAAGGAAGAAGAACTGCGCCTGGCGGAGATCATGCGCAAATATCAGGTGAACGCTGTGCTGTATCACTGGAAAAACAGTCTGCACAAGGATCATGAGGCGGCGCATCTGATCACCGATCATGCGATCTTTTACGCATCCCTGGCTACCTTTGAGCACCCGCTTCCGCCCGCGCCGATCCGCAGCTTTATGTGTGCTGAAAACTGGGAGGATGAACCGGAATTTATGCCGTATTACTGGTTTGACGTGACCCAAGCTTTTCCCGTTTGGAAAGAAGCGATCAAGGAGCTTTGGCTGGCGGAACATTCCACGAGCTTTCAGTACCTTCGTTATTATGAAGCCCTGAGCATCGTGCGCGGCGCGCGCATCGGGGTGGACCACGCCACCTGCTTTGGCACAAGCCCTACGGCGAAACGCCAGCGGCTGGAGCTGCTGTAACACAGTATAGTGGGAGGAACAGTGATGAACCATCTTGAATTGATTTCCGCCTTGTCCAACGCCTTTGGCCCCTCCGGATTTGAGGACGATGTGGTCGCTTTGCTCCGGGACCATGCGCCGCAGGGGGCGAGGGTGGAGGAGGATTCCCTCCGCAATCTTTACATTGAACGGAAAGAAAACACGTGCAACAAGCCGGTGATTCAGCTTGACGCCCATTCCGATGAGGTGGGCTTCATGGTGCAGGCGATCCGGCCCAACGGCACGCTGAAATTCATCCCCCTGGGCGGCTGGGTAAACAGCAATATTCCCGCGCATAAAGTCAAGGTGCGCGCGAGGGACAATTCGCTCATTTCCGGTGTGATCGCCGCCAAGCCCCCGCATTTCATGACGGCGGAGGAAAAGGCGAAAACGCCCGCCCTGGAGGATATGTCAATCGACATAGGCGCTTCCAGCCCGGAGGAGGCGCGAGACGGCTTTGGCATCCGGGTGGCTGCCCCTGTCGCGCCGGATGTAACTTTTGAGTATGATGAAAAGCATGATCTCATGATTGGGAAAGCGTTGGATAACCGCTTGGGCTGCGCGGCGGTTTTGGCCGTGCTTCAGGCGTTGGAAGGGGAGAAGTCGGGCGTTGACGTGGTCGGCGCAATCGCTTCCCAGGAGGAAATGGGCACGCGAGGCGCGGCTGTCACCGCGAACCGCGTCAGGCCCAATGCCGCTATTGTGTTTGAAGGCTGTCCGGCGGATGACACGGTGGTGGAACCCTGGCTTTCCCAGACAGCCATCCATCGCGGACCGATGCTGCGGCATATCGACGCGCGGATGATCACCAACCCTCGCTTCCAGCGCTGGGCGCTGGATTTGGCGGAGGAGTTGGGCGTCCCAGTGCAGGAAGCGGTGCGTACAGGCGGAGCGACCAACGGCGCGCCGATTCATCTGTCCAACCAGGGCGTTCCCTGTATTGTGATCGGCTTCCCCGTGCGCTATATCCATAGTCATTATGGCATAGCGTCGCTGGCGGATTTTGAGCAGGGCGTCAAGCTGGCGGTTGAAATCATCAGGAGAATGAGCGGCGATGTGCTGACGCGGTTCTGAGCGCATTGGTCTGCTTGCCCAAATCCACATGAAGGCTTCCGCCCCGTTTATGGGATATAGAAAAAAGAAACAAAAGGAGAGATGCAAAGATGGAAGAGCTCTATATTCCGGCTTCGATGGGGAAGCTGTTCGGTATTTTTCAATCGTCCGCTGAATCCTCTCCGCTGATCATTCTTTCCCATGGGTTCAACGGCTGCCACCTGGGCAATCAGGATTTCGCAGATTTCTTTTCCGCTCACGGCTTTCATACCTTCTGTCTGGATTTTTGCGGTGGAGGGAATGGTTCCCGGAGCGACGGTACGCTGCTGGATATGTCCGTGCTGACGGAGGCGGAGGATTTGAACGCGGTGATCGATTATTTCCTGCCGCGATTTCCGACCATTTTCCTTTGGGGCGCCAGCATGGGCGGTTTTGTTTCCTCGTATGTGGCGGCACAGCGTCCTCAGAACGTGCAGGCGCTGGCTATCGAATTCCCCGCCTATGTGCTCCAGGACGACGCGAAAAAGCGGGCCAATCCGGACGGCACCTTCCCGGAGGTTTTCAGCGCCATGAATACCCAGATCAGCAGGAAATTCAACACAGAGGCTGTTTCCTTTGACATTTACGATGTGATTGGCGGCTACACCGGTGATGTGCTGATTCAGCACGGCGACCAGGACATGCTTGTTCCTCTGTGCTACTCCCAGCGGGCGGCGGAGGTGTTCCCCTCGGCGGAGCTGGTGGTGCTGCCGGGCCAGGGCCACGGCTTCCGGGGCGAATTCCGCGCCCAGGCCATGGAGCGGGAATTGAACTTTTTCAGGCAAAGAAGTCCAAGAACCTGAAAAAAATAAGCGCTTCGCTTTTTTGCGAAGCGCTTTTGCTGTATGATCATTATCAGTTTTTCCGCCACACGTGGGGGGAGAACAGCAGCAGGATCGGATAGATTTCCAGTCGCCCCGCCAGCATCAGGAAGGACAGAAGCAGCTTGGCGGCGGGAGAGAAGGCGGCAAAGTTTTCCGTCGGACCAACGCCGTTTAAGCCGGGGCCGACGTTGGACAGCGTGGTGAGCACGGCGGTGAAGGCGGTCACAAAGTCGGACTGCTCCAATGAAATCAGCAGCGTGCCGACCACGGCCAGCACCACCCACAGCGACAGGTACACGCCCACCTGCGCCAGCGTGTTTTCCGCCACGGCTTTGCCCTCCAGGCGCACCACGGCCACCTTGCGGGGCTGAATGGTATGCTCCAGGTCGCGGTAGGCGGACTTGCCCAGCAGCAGGACACGGCTCATCTTGAAGCCGCCCGCCGTAGAGCCCGCGCAGGCGCCCATGCACATCAGCAGCAGGATCAGCGTGCGGGAAAACAGCGGCCACAGGTTAAAGTCGGCTGTGCCAAAGCCTGTGGTGGAGATGATGGAGGTCACCTGGAAGAAGGCGTTCCGCAGCGCTTCAAAGAACGCGCCGTACCGCGGCAGGATGTTCAGCGTGACCAGGAGCGTGGCAGCCGCTACAATGCCCAGGTACGTCCACAATTCTTCACTTTGCAGGATGGGTTCCTTTTCCCGGCGCATCAGATGGAAATAGATGGCGAAGTTGACGCCGAACAGCATCATGAATGTGCCGATGATCCACTCGATGAGCGGGCTGTGAAAAGCACCGACGCTGGCGTTATAGTTGGAAAAGCCGCCGGTGCCCGCGGTGCCGAAGGTGTGAATGAGGGCATCGTATACATTCATGCCCGCCAGCAGCAGGCACACCGCTTCCGCCAGGCTGAGCACGAAATATAGCAGATACAGGATTTTCGCCGTGTCGCCCATCTTGGGCAGCAGCTTGGAAAAGGTGGGGCCGGGGCTTTCGGCCCGGGCCAGGTGGGACGTGCGGCCCGACAGCCTTGGCAGCACCGCCAGGGTGAACACCAGCACGCCCATGCCTCCGATCCAGTGGGTGAACGAGCGCCAGAACAGCACGCCTTTCGGCAGATGCTCGATCTCTGTCAGGATCGTGGAGCCGGTGGTGGTAAAGCCGCTGACGGCTTCAAAATAAGCGTCCACCATATGGGGAATCGCCCCGGACAGCACAAAGGGCAGCGCCCCGAAAAAGGACAGGATCACCCAGCTCAGCCCTGCCACTGCCATCCCATCCCGGGCGGTGAGGTCTTCCCGGTCGGGCTTGAGCAGGAAGCTCAGCAGCGCTCCCGCAAAGGACGTGATACCGATGGCCAGCAGAAACGCGGGCGCGTCGCCGCCCCCATACAGCAGCGCAACCGCCAGCGACGGGATCATCAGCCCCGCTTCCATCACCATCAGACGGCCCAGCAGCCGGAACACCAGTTTATAATTCAAGGAAAACAAACCTTCTTTCGGTCCGGGATTTGGAAAACGATTCTATAAACTGGTCCTGAAAAGGACACTTTAAATCACAAAGGGAAACGCTGGGGCTGTTCGCCCCAGACCCCAACCAGGGTCCTGAGGACCCTGGACCCACAACTGGCGAAATGACGCAGCTGGGATAAGCAGACAAGTTACGCCTGCCGCGCTGGGGTTACGAAAGTTAACTGGCGAAATGACGCAGCTGGGATAAGCAGACAAGTTACGCCTGCCGCGCTGGGGTTACGAAAGTTTGAGGGCTTCTGGCCCAAGAAAGCCCGGGAACATCCGAGGGGGAAAGTAAACTTTCCCCCTGCGGATTCTTCCCTGGCGTTCCCCGGATGCAAAGCATCCGGGTTGGCGGCATTCTCCGCAGGCCCTCGCCCTGTTGTGACTTATAGCGTCCAATAGAGGCCATTACCTGAACACCTGTCCCAGCGCGCTCAGGCCCGCTTTGCGGCTGATGACCACCACGTAATCGCCCACCTCGATGGTGTCGTTGCCGAAGGGGACCTTCACTTGCCCCTCCCGCACGATCACGGCGATCAGGGCGTCCGGAATCACTTTCAGATCCTTCAGCTGCACATGGATGTATTTGTCCCCCGCCTGGGCAATAAATTCCAGCGCTTCAGCCTGGCCGTTCATCAGGCGGTACATTCGTTCCACGGCGGCATTGGCGCGGCTGGAGCGGGAACGCACCACCCGCAGAATGTCGTTGCAGGCGATGGTTTTGGTGCTGATGATACTGTCCAGCCCCATGTTGTGCATGATGCCGGAATAGGTGTCGCGGCTGGATTTGACGATCACCTTTTTCACCCCGCGCTGGGCGGCGTAGAATCCGGCCATCAGGTTTTCCTCGTCCCGGTCGGACAGGGTGATGAAGGCGTGGGTGTCGGCCAGGCCTTCGCTTTCCAGCAGCTCCTGGTCGGTGCCGTCGCCTTCGATGATGGTGGCGCCGGGGAGGCTGTCCGCCAGGCGGCGGGCCTTGTCCTTTTTGACCTCGATGATGGATACCTTCATCTTCATCCGTACCAGCATGGAAACCAGATAGAAAGCGATCCGGCTTCCGCCCATGACCATCACGGAACGGATGGTGGACATGCCTTTGCCCAGGGCGGAGAAAAAGCGGGTGATGGTTTCCACATCGGACACCACGTGCACCCGGTCGCCCGCGCGGATGATGAAATCGCCTTTGGGGATGATGATATCACCATCCCGCTCCACGGCACAGAACAGCACCTGAGGGAGCTGTTTATTCTTTTTGTACATCTCCTTCATCGGAATGCCTACCACCGGATCATCCTCGGCGGCGCGGAAATCCACCATTTCCACCCGGCCCCGGGCGAAGGTTTCGATACTGCCGGCGAAGGGAAAGCGCAGCATACGGCTGATTTCCCGGGCAGTGGCCCGCTCGGGGTTGATAGCATAGTCGATGGATAATTCCTTTTGCAGGAAGGACAGAGTATTCAGGTATTCCGGGTCGCGGATACGCGCGATGGTGTACTGGGCGCCCAGCCGTTTGGCGGTCAGGCAGGACAGCATGTTGACCTCGTCGCTCATCGTGGCGGCAATCACGATATCCGTGTGCTGAATGTCGGCTTCCTTCAATGTGTCGGCGCTCACGCCGCTGCCGTGGATGAACATGGCGTCCATGGTGTCCATGGATTTTTGCACCACGGTTTCACTGCGGTCGATCATGGTCACGTTGTGGCCTTCGTCCACCAGGTGCTGGGCCAGGGAAATTCCCAGCTTTCCGCCGCCAATGATGACAATCTGCATACGAGCCTCCCCCATCGCAAGATGCGAACATTCGAATACAGATTATATTATATCAGGAACGGAAGCGTTTGAAAAGGGCTAAATGCTTTTCTGTTTCTTGATTTTCACAAACAGCTCATGCACACCAGCCCCGGTTTTCCCGATCACGTTCGCCCGGCGTCATCCGGGCAGCTTGCACACGTCCACCCATTCCACATAGCTGGAATACCGCTCCAGCTCGGGCAGGGTCAGTTCGATGGCGCTGTTGCTGCTGCCGCAGGCGGGGAAGACAGTGGCGAACCGTTTCAGCGATTCGTCCAGATATACCTTTACCCCGTCGTTGACCGCAAAGGGGCACACGCCGCCCACGGCGTGGCCGATGAGCGCTTCCGTGTCGGCGGGGGAAAGCATCTTTGCTTTGACGTGAAATTTCGCCTTGAACTTGGCGTTGTCCACCCGCGCGTCGCCAGCTGCCACTACCAGCACCGCCGCGCCCTCTACCAGAAAAGAAAGGGACTTGGCAATCCGGCAGGGTTCGCAGTTCAGCGCCTGGGCTGCCAGCTCCACCGTCGCGCTGGACACATCAAACTCCAAAACCCGTCCGTCTATCCCCAACCGCTTGAAATATTCTTTTACTTTCTCAATCGCCATGGTACAGCCTCCATTGTCCGTATTACCTGCATTGTACCGGGATTTGCGAAAAAAAACAACCGGCGGGCTGTACTGGCTGTGTTCAAAAAAAGAAAAGCAAAACCCGTACCGAGGTTTCGTTACGGGCTTTGCTTTTATACTGTTAACAGCTATGTTCTCAAGGGTGAATATTCAATCCAGCAACAAGGAAACGCTGGGGCTGTTCGCCCCAGACCCGAACCAGGGTCCTGAGGACCCTGGA
>ONRC01000086.1 GCA_900320085.1 uncultured Eubacteriales bacterium | reverse complement strand
CGCGGCCTTTTTCAGCACCTTTTTCAGCACGCCCCGGGGATCGCCGGCAAAGGGCGTGCCGTCCGGGTTGTACACGTCGCAGATCAGCCGGGCCACTTTTCCGTGCTGGGGACGCCAGGGCAGGATGGCGAAGGTATCCAGATCGGGCCGCAGGTACTGGTCGCTTTCGTTGATGCGCACGAAGCCCTCAATGCTGCTGCCGTCGATCATGATCTGGTCGTTCACGGCCTTTTCGATCTGGCTGGCAGTGATGGCCACGTTTTTCAGCTGGCCGAAAATATCGGTGAACTGCATCCGGATGAATTCCACATCATCTTCCCGCACCATACGGATGATGTCTTCTTTGCTGTACTTGCTCATGAAAAGGCCTCCTTCACAAAATAAAAAGGGACAAGGGAACCGATCAACGCGGCGCCCTTGCCTTGTCGTGAGCAAGCATATCATTCCCGCAAAAGTTTGTCAAGAACTTCCAAACAAAAATATTGTTCTGCAATTGTATCTCTGTTTTCTGATTGTTTTTCTATTTTTTCCCTCTTGACAAACAGAGACGCAGCGTGCTACAATGCCCGCAAATTTCACACAGCAAAGCGTTGCGGAAGCAAAGTACCCTGGTGTCCGGGCATCCAAGAGAGCGGTTGATGATGGGAATACCGTATGGCGGCCCAAGGGAAGAACCCTTCCAAGCCCAAACTGAAAGCAAAAGCAAGTAGGGGCGGCGTGAACGGCAGCACGTTACAACTGCCAGGGCTTGTCAGAGCCCGAGAAAGAGAAGCAAATCAGGTGGCACCACGGAGCGGCGGCCTTCGTCCTGAAATATCAGAGCGAAAGCCGACCACAAACGGAGGTGCCATTTATGTGTTCCATTTTCGGCGTAACCAGCAAATCCATCCCGGAAGAAACCCTGAAGCAGTGCTTTGACCGCACGATCTCAAGAGGCCCGGATATGAACCGCTTTGAGGAAATCCCCGTGGGTTACCTGGGCTTTCACCGTCTGGCCATCATGGGCCTGGACGAGCGGGGCATGCAGCCCTTCCATATGAACGGGGACAGGGTGGTATGCAATGGAGAATTGTACGGCTTCCGCCCCCTGCGGGATAGGCTGCTTGCCAAGTACGAGCTGCAAAGCCAGTCCGACTGCGAAATCCTGCTGCCGCTCTATCACGAGTACGGCGTGGAAATGTTCAAGACTCTGGACGCAGAATTTGCCCTGCTCCTGTGGGACGATACGCAGCAAAAGCTGATTACCGCCCGGGACCCCATCGGCATCCGGCCTTTGTATTACGGAAGATTATCCGATGGAGAATGGGCCTTCGCCAGCGAGCCCAAGAACCTGATGGGGCTGTGTGAAACCATCCTGCCCTTCCCGCCGGGCCATTACTGGCTGGACGGGCAATTCATTCAGTATGCCGACCCGGCCTACGTGGGCTATTTCACCATGAAAACCGAGGAAGAGGTCTGTGCGAAGCTGCGCCGCCTGCTCATGGACGGGGTGGAAAAACGCCTGGACGCCGACGCCCCGGTAGGCTTCCTGCTCTCCGGCGGGCTGGATTCCTCCCTGGTCTGTGCCATTGCCCAAAGGATACTGAAAAAGCCCATCCGCACCTTCGCCATCGGCATGGACGTGGACGCCATCGACCTGAAATATGCCCGGATTGTCGCCGATTACATCGGCAGCGACCACACAGAGGTCATCATTTCCGAACAGGACGTGCTGGACGCCCTGCCTACGGTTGTTGAGCTGCTGGGCACCTGGGACATCACCACCATCCGGGCCTCCATCGGCATGTACCTGGTGTGCAAATGGATTCACGAGCATACGGATGTGCGGGTGCTGCTGACCGGCGAAATTTCCGATGAGCTGTTCGGCTACAAGTACACGGACTTCGCTCCCTCTGCTGCCGCCTTCCAGGAGGAAGCCGAGAAGCGCATCCGGGAACTGCATGTGTACGACGTGCTGCGGGCGGACCGCTGCATTTCCGTCAACAGCCTGGAAGCCCGGGTGCCCTTTGGCGACCTGAAATTCGTGCGCTACGCCATGAGCATTGACCCGGAGCTGAAAATGAACACCCACAGCATGGGCAAGTACCTGATCCGCAAGGCCTTTGCCGACGACCATATCCTGCCCGATGAAATCCTCTGGCGGCAGAAGGCTGCCTTCTCCGACGCCGTGGGCCACTCCATGGTCAACGACCTGAAAGCCCTGGCGGAACGCACCTATACAGACAAGGAGTTTTCAGCGTTGGCGTCGAAATATGACTATTGCCGCCCCTTCACGAAAGAGAGCCTTTTGTACCGGGAGCTGTTTGAATCCTTCTATCCCGGTCAGGCCCGCATGATCCCCGACTATTGGATGCCCAACAAAACCTGGCCCGGCTGCGACGTGGACGACCCGTCGGCGCGGGTGCTGAGCAACTATGGGGCAAGCGGAGAATAAAGAAGATATGCGGGGAGCCATTCTTTGGAGGCCAAAGAATGGTTCCCCGCCCCCCCTCCAAGAAAGCCACTTTGGAGAAACGTTAATAAGGAGATTGGTTTATGGAAAAAATCATCATCTTGGATTTCGGCGGGCAATACACCCAGCTGATCGCCCGGCGGGTGCGGGAAAACCATGTGTATTCCGAGGTGGTGCCCTGGAGCATTTCCGCGTCGGAGATCGCCGCCCGTCAGCCCATCGGCATCATCCTGTCCGGCGGGCCGGCCAGCGTCTGCGACCCGGACGCGCCCCATTGCAACCCCGGCATTTATAACCTGGGCGTGCCGGTGCTGGGCATTTGCTATGGGATGCAGCTGACGGCACAGCTGCTGGGCGGCCAGGTAGAAAAAGCAAAAGAGCGGGAATATGGCAGGGTCACAGCACGAATGAAGGAAACAAGCAGCCTGCTGGAGGGCATGAGCCCGTCCTCCTCCTGCTGGATGAGCCACACCTGGCAGGTGTCGGAGTGTCCGCCCGAGTTCCATCCCATCGCCCAAACGGACAACTGCCCCATCGCCGCCATGGCGAATGAGGGCAAGCACATTTACGGTGTACAGTTTCACCCAGAAGTGACTCACACAGAGGAAGGCAAAACCCTGCTGCACAATTTCCTCTATGACATCTGCCATGGCCATCCGGCAAATCCGTGAAGAAGTCGGAGAAAGCGGAACGGTCCTGCTGGCCTTGTCCGGCGGGGTGGATTCCTCCGTGGCCGCGGCGCTGATCTATCGGGCCATCGGAAATCGCCTTACCTGCGTGTTTGTGGATCACGGTCTGCTGCGCAAGGGCGAAAGCGACCAGGTATGCCATGTGTTCAGTCAGCTTTTCCCGGTGCGCTTTGTCCGGGCGGACGCGGCAGGCAAATTCTTTGCCGACCTGAAAGGCGTCACCGACCCGGAGGAAAAGCGTCATATCATCGGCCGGGATTTCATTGAGGTATTCCGGGAAGAAGCGTCAAAGTTGGGCAAGCTGGACTATTTCGCCCAGGGCACCATCTACCCGGACGTGATCGAAAGCGGCCAGGGCACCAGCGCGGCGGTGATCAAGAGCCACCACAACGTGGGCGGCCTGCCCAAGGAATTGGGCTTTACCGAGCTGATCGAACCCCTTCGCATGCTGTTCAAGGATGAGGTGCGCGTACTGGGCGAAGCCTTGGGCCTTCCCAAAGAATTGGTCTGGCGTCAGCCCTTTCCGGGGCCGGGTCTGGCGATCCGGGTCATCGGCGAGGTGACGCCCGAAAAGGTACAGATCGTGCGGGACAGCGACGCCATTTTCCGGGAGGAAATCGCCAAAGCCGGGCTGGAGCGCCAGGTGAACCAGTATTTCACCGTCCTCACCGGCGTGCACAGCGTGGGCGTCATGGGCGACGAGCGCACCTACGATTACACCGTTGCCCTCCGGGCCGTCACTACCGACGATTTTATGACCGCCGACTGGGCGCGACTGCCCTACGACCTCATCGCTGCTGTCTCTTCCCGCATTGTCAACGAGGTGGCTCACGCCAGCCGCGTGGTGCTGGACGTGACGAGTAAACCGCCCTCCTCAATCGAGTGGGAATAGGATTGTACAAACATTGTTTTTGCAGGGGTTATGGGCTTGACTTCTCAAAAAACAGTGGTAAACTGCTAACATAAATTGACAGAAAGGCGGGGTTCCAATGAAACGCAGTTTGAACGCGCAGTCCGTATCCCGCCATATGTATGCCCCCATGGTGTCTGTTTGCCATACGGTTCAGAACGCAGCGCAGAAGCTCTACGCTCTGCGCTTTTACTTTTTTGTGTTCTTTTTTACGCCCTCACCCATCTGAAAGAACTGCTCCTGATGAAATAACAAAGTTCATCAAGACGGCTCTTCCGGATGGGAAGGGCCGTCTTTTTGATAAATGAAAAACGACAGGAGGAACCACTTATGAAAAAAACAGCCGCTATGATCCTTGCCCTCGTTTTGACGCTTAGCCTGGGCGCAGCCGCCTTCGCGGAGGACACCTACCGCGTCGGCATTTGCCAGCTGGTGCAGCACGTAGCCCTGGACGCCGCTACCCAGGGCTTCCAGGACGCGCTGACGGAAAAGCTGGGTGACAAGGTGACCTTTGACGTGCAGAACGCTTCCGGCGATTCCAACACCTGCTCCACCATCGTGAACAACTTTATTTCCAGTGGCGTGAACCTGATCATGGCCAACGCCACCCCCGCCCTCCAGGCCGCCGTGGCCGCCACGGGCGATATCCCGATCCTGGGCACCAGCGTGACCGACTACGCCACCGCCCTGGACATCGACAATTGGAGCGGGGCCACCGGCATGAACGTATCCGGCACCAGCGACCTGGCCCCCTTGGAGCAGCAGGCAGAAATGCTGCATGAGCTGTTCCCCGCTGCCAGCAATGTGGGCCTGCTCTACTGCTCCGCCGAGCCCAATTCCAAGTACCAGGTGGATGTGATCACCAAATACCTGACCGCCCTGGGCTATGAATGTATAGAATTCACCTTTGCCGATTCCAATGACGTATCTTCCGTGGCACAGAATGCCTGCGAAGGCAGCGACGTGCTTTATATCCCCACCGACAACACCGCCGCTTCCTGCACGGAGGCCATCCGCAACGTGCTGGAGCCCGCTATGAAGCCTGCCATCGTGGGTGAGGAAGGCATTTGCGCCGGCTGCGGCGTGGCTACCCTGTCCATCAGCTATTATGATCTGGGCTATGCCACCGGCGAAATGGCCTATGAAGTATTGGTCAACGGCGCGGACGTGTCGACGCTGGCTGTGCGCTTCGCCCCCAACGTGACCAAGGAATACAATGCGGAAATGTGCGCGCTCCTGGGCATTCAGATTCCCGACGATTACGTGGCGATTCAATAATACTCTGCGGGGAAGGGACGGTGAAAGCCGTTCCTTTCCCGCGGCTTGGAGGTTTCCCGTATGAACTTGACCGCTCTTCTCAACGCGATGCCGGGGGCTATTGCTCAAGGCCTGATCTGGGGCATCATGGCGATTGGCGTATACATCACCTATAAGGTGCTGGACCTGGCCGACCTGACTGTGGACGGCAGCATGGCCACCGGCGGCGCGGTTTGCGTGATGCTGATGCTGAACGGGGTGAACGTGTGGGTAGCGCTGCTGTGTGCTGTCATCGCCGGGATGCTGGCGGGCCTGCTGACGGGCGTATTCCACACCGCCATGGGCATCCCGCCCATATTGGCGGGCATTCTGACCCAACTGAGCCTGTATTCCATCAACCTGGCGATCATGGAATTCAAGGCCAACCAGGGGATCAACGTGACCAAGTACGCCCTCATCGTCAGCCAGCGGAACGTGCGGAACGGGGGGCTGGGCAACCCGATCTTTACGGTGCTGCTGATCGTGGCGCTGCTGATCGGCGTTCTGTACTGGTTCTTCGGCACGGAATTGGGCTGCTCCCTGCGCGCTACCGGGGCCAACGAAGCCATGTCCCGGGCCCAGGGCATCAACACCAACAAGGCCAAAATC
>ONRC01000087.1 GCA_900320085.1 uncultured Eubacteriales bacterium | reverse complement strand
GTCGCGGATCTCGTTGCCCATGCTCTCGGCGGGAGACCAGTAGTAACCGAATTCCGTATAGCTGGCGCGGGCCAGGGCCACTTCGCTGACGGTCTTGGCATCCACCAGGCAGATGGGATCGTTGGCCACTTCTTTGATCAGATCGTTCTGGCAGGGCACATAGCCGCGCTTTTCGTAATGGGCTTTCTGGGCATCGTAGCTGGCCAGGAAGCAGGCCAGTTCCAAAGCGACCACGGGATGCTCGGTGGTGCTCTTTACGCCCACGGCTTTGGCGGAGGTGAAGGGACGCAGCTGGCAATTGACGCCGTCGATCATCACGGAGGGCAGCACCGCCACGCCGAAGTTGTCGCCCAGCACTTCCTTGGTCTGGGCAGCCTGCCAGGTGCCGCAGATGTAAGCGGCGCAGTTGCCTTCGCGCATCATGCCGATGGCGTCGGAAGGCTCGGCCACGATGAAGTTTTCGTTCTTGACCAGGTCCACCAGGGTATTGGTGACGGCCACGCCTTTTTCGCCGCCCAGCTGGATGCCCGCGGCCCGGTCTTTCCCGTCAGCACCGAAGAAGGTGCAGCCATTGGCCAGATAGAAGGCGGCCAGGTAATAGCCGTTGCCCAGGGGGAAGGCCACCTTGCCCTTGGTCAGCATGGTGTCCAGGGAGAGGACGTCTTCTTCCGTGAACACGCTTTTATCGTAGTACATGAAATATGTGTCGGTGGTGATCGGCACGCCGTACAGGCCGTCGGCGTACATCAGGCAGTTCACCAGGGTTTCCGGATAGTTTTCCTGCACATACTTCATGTATTTGCCGCCCCATTCGGTCAGGGCGTTGGCCTGGCACAGGGTTTCGAGGCCCGTGGAGCCGAACAGGAACACGTCGGCAGCCGCTTCCATATCACGCGGAACCAGCTTCTTGGCGTCGGATTCGCTGCTGACGCCGAATTCAAAGGTGATATCCCATTCGGGATGGGCGGCGTTGAATTCGTCGCACAGGGTGTTGACCCAGGCACCCAGATCGGGGTTCTGGTCTTCAGAGGGCGTCCATACCCGCAGGGTAAACGATTCCGCGCCGTCGGCAAAGGCGGCGGTGGTGCCAAGCAGCAGGCACAGGGCCAGCAGCAGGGCGGTCAGCTTTTTGCTCATGGTGAATCCTCCTCGTTTTCTTCGCTCTCTTTTACGAAACATAGCCTTTGTTTCGTTATTTCTCGTTCATCATATCACGGCTTTTCGCCGGTGTCAATATGAAAAATAGAAATAATGTATGAAATTTATCTTGAAAACAACATGTATATATGCTATAATCGAAATAGAGCAATCCGAAACATGTTGCGAAAATTAAGTTTTGTTTCGTTGCTTTGAAAGCGAGGTTCCCATGAAAACGAACTACCACACCCATTCCCAGCGCTGCCGCCATGCCCAGGGAACGGAGGAAGACTATGTCCGCTGCGCTTTGGACGCAGGGGTATCGATTTTAGGCTTTTCCGAACACGCCCCTTTCCCTGACCATGACTATGGCTATCGGATGCCGTATGAGGAACTGTCCGATCATTTTTCCGAAGTGGACAGGCTGGCGGAAAAGTACGCTTCCCAAATGACCATCCTCAAAGGCTTGGAAATCGAGTATCTTCCCAAGTATATTCCTTATTATGAACGGCTGCTGAATGAAGATCATTTGGATTATTTGCTGCTGGGAGAGCATTTCTTTCCTATGCCGGATCGGGAATACCTGTTCGTTGCCGACGCCCCGGATACGGAAATGTATCTTTGGTATGCCCGGGCGATCGACGAAGCGCTGAAAACGGGGCTGTTCAGGATGCTGGCCCATCCCGATTTATTCGCCATGAACAAACTCCCGTGGGATAAAAACTGCGACGCGACGTCTGACAGGATCATCGAATCCGCTGTTCGCTATGGGGTGATCCTGGAATTGAACGCCAATGGGTTCCGTCGCGGGATCCACGAATATCCGGAAGGGCCGCGGCTCATGTACCCCCATATAAAATTCTGGGAAAAAGTCGTCGGGTCCGGGGCGCGAGTCATCATCGGGTCAGACGCCCATGAGCCCTGCCAGGTCTGGGACGCGTGCATGCCCAAGGCATATGACATGCTGAAGGGACTTGGCATCGAGCCCATCCTCACAATCTGAAGAAAAGCACAGGGAGGCGCAGTGCCATGAATATACGGGAAATCGCCCGAATTGCCGATGTGACGCCGGGAACGGTATCAAAAGTGCTGAACAATTACCCGGACGTGGGGGAAGCGACCCGGAAACACGTGCTGGAAATCATTGAAGAATACCAATACGCCCCGAAGGTGTCTCCGCGCCGGAAAGGAAAAGCCATTCCAAAGATCGGCCTGGTGACGGAAGGCGTCTATAATCCTCTCTATTCCCATATAGAAGATATGCTGTCCATTCTGATCCACAATTCCGGCTATCTTGTATTGGGTTTTCATGATAAT
>ONRC01000090.1 GCA_900320085.1 uncultured Eubacteriales bacterium | reverse complement strand
GAGGTCGTTCGTCGGTTCGTCCAGCAGCAGCACGTTCGGCGCCTCCATGAGGATGCGCAGCAGGAAGAGGCGCCGCTGCTCGCCGCCGCTGATGCTGCCCACGGGCACCCACTGCAGTTCCGGCGGGAACAGGAAGCGTTCCAGCATCATGGCGGCGCTGATCCGCTCCCCGTCGGCCGTCAGCACGTAGTCCCCGGCGTCGCGGATGTACTCCAGCACTTTTTCCTTCGGGTCGGGAAATTCGCTCGTCTGGGAGAAATAGCCGATTTTGACGGTCTGGCCCCGTTTGATGGTGCCGCCGTCCGGTTCCCGCCGGCCGGCGATCATGTCCATGAGGGTCGTCTTCCCCGCCCCGTTGGGGCCCACGATGCCCACGCGGTCGTTGCGCAGCAGGATATAGCTGAAATCGCGGATATAATAATGGCCGTCGTACTGCGCGCTGACCCGGTCCAGTTCGATGACCGTCCTGCCCAGGCGAGACGCGGCGGAAGAAATTTCCAGCTCGCGGTTCACGACCTTCTCTTTGGCCGCGGCCTCGATATCCTGGAAGCGTTCCACGCGGTCCTTCTTCTTCGTGCGGCGCGCTTCGGCCCCGCGCTGGATCCAGGCCAGTTCGCGGCGGTAGATGTTCTGCAGTTTGCGGTACGCCGCCGACTCCTGCTGGCGCCGTTCGGCCCGCTTTTCCAGAAAGCCCGTGTAATTCGCCTTATACAGGTACGCGCGGCCGTTGTCCAGTTCCAGCGTGCGGTTCACGACGCGGTCGAAAAAGTAGCGGTCGTGGGTGACCATGAGCAGGGCTCCCTTGCGCTTCGCCAGCTCGCCCTCCAGCCAAGCCACGGTGGCGCTGTCCATGTGGTTCGTCGGTTCGTCGAGGATCAGCAGGTCCGACGGACGCACCAGCACCCCCGCCAGGGCGGCCAAAGCCACCCGCCCCGAGGGGAGGACGGAGCCCAGGAGCAGCAGCACCCGGGCCCAGTTCAGCCGGCGCCGGGGACGGCGTCGGTGGACCGGATTGCTGCCCTGGAAAAGGACCTTGGCCTGACAGAAAACCCTGCAAGAGAAAATGAACGCGGGGGCCCGGAAGACAGCGTGCTTCTGTCCTCACTGGAACCCTTTACCTGCAGTTATGTGTTTACAGACTTCAGCACAAGGCAGTACAAAGATATGTACGGCGGACAGCACCCTTCCACGCTTTTCTCAGAGGCCTCGCTGGGGTTTGGCGACAATGAAGTGGAATACCTGCTCGACGGAGCATACAGGGAAATGCGGGGCGTGCTGTACATTCCCAAAGGGCTTTCATCCCTTGTGGAAGATGTCGATGTACTCAGGGCCAAAGTCAAAATCTATGGCGATGACAGGCTTCTGTATATATCGCCTGCGATGCAGCGGAAGGATGAACCAAGCCCGCTGCGTGTCGATCTGACCGGCGTCAGATTTCTGAAGATTGTTTTCGAGGATGCGCAGGATATCGGCGGGCCCTATATTGTGATCGGGGATGCTGAACTGATCCGGTGAACCGGAGGAAAAACGATGTTTTTCCGACCTGTTTTTTTGCTGACTGAACACAGCAGACAGCCGTTTTCCGCTTCATGGAACGCATTGACTTTGCGTTCTGAAAGTCATATAATGGGAAAGCATCCCAGTGACTGTCGTTTTTGCATGCATAGAACTCGCAATGATTTGCGCAGAATATGCGGGCATCTGCGTCGGTTTCACAGACGGCAATTGCCGCCGAGTAACACTCACCAAGGAGGTTCCCATCATGGCCCAAATCAGGACTGTAGACGGCAATACTGCCGTAAGCCATGTCGCGTATGCATTCAGCGATGTGGCTGCTATCTATCCCATCACGCCTTCCTCACCCATGGCTGAAGCGGCAGATGAGAGCGCTGCACACAACACACTGAACCTGTTCGGTCAGACCGTGAAGGTTCAGGAAATGCAGTCTGAAGCCGGCGCAGCCGGCGCAGTGCATGGTTCACTCGCAGCCGGTGCACTGA